>CAMFHT010000376.1 GCA_945952245.1 uncultured Rhizobium sp.
CTCCTGCTACACGGCAGCCTTCATCGCCGAAATCGTCCGCGCCGGCATCCGCGGCGTGCCGAAGGGCCAGACGGAGGCCGCCTATGCGCTTGGCCTGCAGCCCGGCCGCACCACGCGGCTGGTCGTCCTGCCACAGGCGCTCCGCATCATCATTCCGCCGATGACGAGCCAGTATCTGAACCTCACCAAGAACTCCTCGCTCGCGGTCGCGATCGGGTATGCGGATCTCGTCGCCGTCGGTGGCACGATCCTCAACCAGACCGGCCGCGCCATCGAGGTGGTGGCGATATGGCTTCTCATCTATGTCTCGATCAGCCTCGTGACCTCGCTGTTCATGAACTGGTTCAACCGCAAGATGGCACTGGTGGAGCGCTGACATGGCCGTGGATACAGACAACATCGCCTTCGTCCGCCGCCAGCTCCTGGAGCCGCAGCAGACGCCCCGGCAGGATATCGGCCCCCTCGCCTGGGCCCGCAAGAACCTCTTCGCCACGCCCTTCGATGCCGTGCTGACGGTTGCGGCGCTTGCCGTGATCATCTGGGCCGGGCGCGGCCTCGTGGACTGGCTCTTCATCCAGGCGACCTGGTTCGGCACCGACCGCACCTTCTGCGCCACCGTCGATCAGGGGGGCATTCAGCCGAGCGGCTGGAGCGGCGCCTGCTGGGCCTTCGTCGGCGACAAGTTCGGCTTCTTCATGTTCGGCAGCTATCCGGTAGACGAACGCTGGCGCCCTGCCCTCGTCTTCCTGCTCTTCGCGCTCAGCCTCGCGCCTCTGCTGATGCCGAAAGTGCCCTACAAGGGCTGGAATGCGCTCGTCGCCTTCATCATCATGCCGGTCATTTCCTTCTTCCTGCTGCATGGCGGCGTGTTCGGGCTGGAGCCGGTCGAAACCGCAAACTGGGGCGGCCTGCTGGTCACGCTGATCATCTCCTATGTCGGCATCGTGGTGTCGCTCCCCGTCGGCATCCTGCTGGCACTCGGGCGCCGCTCGGAGCTCGGCGTCGTCCGCATGGTCTGCATTGCCTTCATCGAGCTCATCCGCGGCGTGCCGCTGATCACGGTTCTCTTCCTCGCGAGCTACATGCTGCCGCTCTTCCTGCCGCCGGGCACGAACATCGACAAGTTCCTGCGGGCGATCATCGGCGTTGCCATGTTCGCCTCCGCCTACATGGCCGAAGTCATCCGCGGTGGCCTGCAGGCCATTCCCAAGGGCCAGTTCGAAGGTGCCGATTCGCTCGGTCTCTCCTACTGGCAGAAGATGGGGCTGATCGTGATGCCGCAGGCGATCAAGCTGGTCATCCCCGGCATCGTCAACACCTTCATCGGCATGTTCAAGGACACGTCGCTGGTCTCGATCATCAGCATGTACGACCTGCTCGGCATCGTCCGGGCAAGCTTTGCCGATGCGGCCTGGGTCACGGCGGTCACGCCGCTCACGGGTCTCATATTTGCGGGATTTGTCTTTTGGCTGTTTTGCTTTAGCATGTCCCGGTACTCCAATTTCATCGAGCGATATCTCGATACGGGCCACAAACGATAAACGAAGGGAACAACCCCAATGGCGCAAGCCGAAGCAAAAAAACTGACGGTTTCCGAGACCGAAGTCGCTGTCGACATCGTCAACATGAACAAGTGGTACGGCGAATTCCACGTGCTGCGCGACATCAACCTGCGCGTCATGAAGGGCGAGCGCATCGTCATCGCCGGCCCGTCGGGCTCGGGCAAATCGACGATGATTCGCTGTATCAACCGCCTCGAGGAACACCAGCAGGGCAAGATCATCGTCGATGGCACGGAACTGACCAGCGATCTTAAGAAGATCGACGAAGTGCGCCGCGAAGTGGGCATGGTGTTCCAGCACTTCAACCTGTTCCCGCACCTGACCATTCTCGAAAACTGCACGCTGGCGCCGATCTGGGTCCGCAAGATGCCGAAGAAGCAGGCGGAAGAAGTCGCCATGCACTTCCTGAAGCGCGTCAAGATCCCCGAGCAGGCCCACAAGTATCCGGGTCAGCTCTCGGGCGGCCAGCAGCAGCGCGTGGCCATTGCCCGCTCGCTCTGCATGAACCCGAAGATCATGCTGTTCGATGAGCCGACCTCGGCCCTCGACCCGGAAATGATCAAGGAAGTGCTCGATACCATGGTGGGTCTCGCCGAAGAGGGCATGACCATGCTGTGCGTGACGCACGAAATGGGTTTTGCCCGCCAGGTCGCCAACCGCGTGATCTTCATGGACCAGGGCCAGATCGTCGAGCAGAACTCGCCGGCCGAATTCTTCGACAATCCGCAGCACGAGCGCACCAAGCTGTTCCTCAGCCAGATCCTGCACTGAGCGGATCTTGCAACTAAAACGCAAACGCCCGGATCACTCCGGGCGTTTTCGATTCCAGTCTCTGGAACTGCGTTAGCCGTTGGCAACGACCACGATGCGGTCCTGGTCCTCGAAGATGACCTTGTCCGACTTGACGGGGTTGATGACGACACCGCCCAGATTCCGTTCGTCCGCATCGCCATCGCGCTGCCGGCGGTAGCCGATCGCCACCTCGCCGCGCGCGCGGGCGGACAAGACGACGTGCGCGAAATCCACGGGCTTGCCGGTCACCACATAATCCGAGACCGGGCGCAGATAGATTTCCGAACCCTTCTCGTCCAGCAGGCTGCCGAAGATCGCCGACATGAATTCGTTCTCGGAGGCCTGGGAAAGCATAAGGCTGACCAGCTTGTTGCTGACGACGAAATCATCCGCCTTGCTGACCTCCGCCAGTTCGCGGTTCCTGACGTCGATCATCTCGCTCACCACGCTGATATGGCGGCCGGCCTTTTCGGCGATCTTGCGCAAGTGCAGCAGCGTCACCAGGGTGCGGGTATCCGCTGCCTGCGGTGCCAGCTCCTCGGTATAGCCGAGCACCAGGACATGGTCATATGTCTCCACGCCCAGGCCGTCCAGCACGGCGCGGTTCGAGCTGTCGGCGGCAATGATCTCCACGTCCAGCGTTTCGCTCGGGAACTGCATGGGCAGCAGCCGCTCGGCAAGACCCGGCGTGCTGGCGACGATCGTGAGCTTCGAACCAGGCTCGACATAACGGGACAATTCCCGGGCGATCATCGATCCACGGCGGTTCCAGCCGAGAATCATGGTGCGCTCGGCCTTCTTGGCGACGGGTGCGGGGCTCGACAGCAGGGCTCGGTTGAACTCCCGCTTGGCATTGGCGAGCTTGATCGCGTCATCGTCCTCGGCAATCACGATCAGCCGCGCGCCGGGCGAAATGATCGTATCCATCGGCGGGTTGAGCAGAACCTCGCCCGCCTCGCTGACCAAGCCGATCAGCGTCGAACTCTCATAGGCCATGAGCGCGCTGCCGAAAGGCCGTCCGTGCAGCTCCGGCTGGTCGATGGTGTAGATCTCGCATCCGTCGAAATCGAGCAGTTCGGAATAGACGGCGCTGAGGCCGGACTGGCGGCAGGATTGCACCATGATCCGCGCGATGAGATCATCCGCCAGCACCAGCTGCGCCTCGCTGCCGCCCACCGCATGGCCGAGGTCCTTGCTGTCATAATCCCTGAGTTCCGCAGCGATCCGGTAGCGTGCCTCTCTCCGGCGCGGATCGTGCGTCAGCGCGAGGATGGTCTTGATCACCTGCGAATCCGGGTCGTCGCCTTCCGGTGACAACACCACGATAGAGCGTGAGGTCTGCGGATTGACGATACCGAGATCGTAGAGGTCGGTCGGATCACCGCTGCGGCAGATGACCTTGGTGTTGCGGAGGTTCTCGATCTTGTCGGCGATCTCGTCCTCCATCTCCACCTTGTCGCGGCTTGCCATGATGACGATGCGCGGCTTCTTGCGGCTTTCATTGGCGATGGTGAGTTCGGAAATGATGTCGAAGATCGAGGGCGACCAGTTGAGGATGATGGTGTGATCCCTGTCTCTTATACACATCTCCGAGCCCACGAGACA
>CAMFHT010000377.1 GCA_945952245.1 uncultured Rhizobium sp.
GTGAATGCCTTCCGCCAGACCCTGAACGAGGCCGGCGATGCAGATCTGGTTGATCATCTTGGTGAGCTGGCCGGCGCCGGCGGGACCCATGAGGCCGACCATGCGGGCATAGGCGTCGATCACGGGCCGCGCCTTCTCGAAGATGACCTCGTCGCCGCCGCACATGACGGTGAGGACGCCGTTCTCGGCCCCTGCCTGACCGCCGGAGACCGGTGCATCCACGAAGCCCACGCCCTTGGCCTTGGCGGCTGCCTCCAGTTCGCGCGCGACTTCGGCGCTGGCCGTGGTGTTGTCGATGAGCACCGAGCCCGGCTTCATGGAGGAGAGCACGCCCTGCACCCCGAGGGTGACGGAGCGCAGATCATCGTCATTGCCGACGCAGGTGAAGACGAAGTCGGCTTCGGCAGCGGCTTCGGCCGGCGTTGGTCTGAACGTGCCGCCGTGCTGCTTCACCCAGGCTTCCGCCTTGGCCGTGGTGCGGTTGTAGACGGTGACATCGTGGCCGCCCTTGTTCTTCAGGTGGGCAGCCATGGGATAACCCATCACGCCAAGGCCGATGAAAGCCACTCTTGCCATGCTCTTCACTCCTCGTCAGGCATCGGATTGGGTGACGAGGATTAACGGAAAGCGGCTTGATGCGAAAGCGAAATCAGGCGAGGCGGGCGGTGACGAGGACGCCCGGCGAAGGCTCGCCTTCCTGCATGCGCACATTGATGTCGAGCATTTCGAGGATCTCGAAGCCGGTGGCCTTCAGACGTTCGGAGAGATAGGCCGTGGAATGCACGAACCGATGGAAGGGATAGACCTTGTAGGCCTCGCCCTTCAGCTCGTCCTCGGAACGCGTTTCGGCCGAGAAGATGAAGAGTCCGCCGGGCTCCAGGTTTTCCGCTGCACCGAAGAACAGGGCCTCCAGCCCGCCGAGATAGGGCACGACGTCGGTGGCGGTGATGATGTCGAAGGGACCGTCGTCATTGTCCTCGAGATAGTCCTCCACCTCGGCGACATAGAGCGTGTCGTAGACCTCCTTCTCGTGGGCGATCTCGACCATGTTTTCCGAGAGGTCTAGCCCGGTAATATCCTCTGCCATGTCGCGCAAAGCCGCGCCCGTCAGTCCCGTGCCGCAGCCGAGATCGAGCAGCTTCTTGAACGGCCCGAGCCTCAGCTCCTGCAGCCGCTGGCGCACCTGCACCGGCACGGCATAGCCGAGCTGTTCGACGAGAATGTCCTCGAAAGCTTCCGCATGCTGGTCGAACAGCGTTTCCACATAGGCTTCCGGCGCCTTGGGCGGGGTCTCGCCATGGCCGAGCGCAGCAAGCCGCACGGCGGCTCCGCCGTGGTCATCGGGATCGAGCGCCAGCACCTCGCGATAGGCAGCCGCAGCCGCCTCCGCATCACCGGATTTCTCGAGCGCAAGCGCGCGGTTATAGGCCTCTGCGAGGGCCTCTTCGTCGATCTTCTTGGTCATGCGGATGTCTTAGGCGCGAAGACCCGAAATCGCAACCGCTTTGCGCTTCGTCAGTGGAGGATGAACTCTCCCTTCAACGCCCGCCATTCGTTGGGGCCGATCAGCTTGCGATGGACATAGCGCACCGAATGCAGCGGTCCCTCGAGCTTTTCTTCCCAGAATTTCAGGAATTGATGCATTTCCGGAAACTTGGGGGCGAGGTCGTAGTCCTGCCAGACATAGGTTTGCAGGATCGCGGGATGGTCGGGCAGGCGGTAGAAGATATGGGCCGTCGTGATCCCATAGCCTTTCAATTGCAGTTCCATTTCCTTGTTCATGGTCACCTCTGGAGCGATCCCGGGAGAACATGTCGAGCCGTCTTCGGGATGCGCAGCTTGCAGCATGGTCCGTACCGGTCACCCTGCTGGAGCCTCTGGGCTCCATCAGGACCCGATAAGGATAGGCAAGCATGCCAAGGTTAACGCAGTCTTTACAATTGCCAATTTTGGGCTAAAAAACAAAAAATATCAGTATGTTAGCAGCCCATCTCAGGGAGTGCTGCCAAGGAAGGTGAGGGCGCTGTCTGCAAGCGCCCTCATCCGGTCATCGCTTGAGATGCCGGGTCAGCCGCCGTTCCAGCCAGGCCCAGACATGGCGGAGCGTCTCGACGATTGCGAGGTAGAAGATCGCCGCCCAGAGATAGGCCTGGTAGTCGAAGGTGCGCGAGAAGGTGTAGCGCGTCTCGCCCATGATATCGAGCACCGTCACGACGGCGACGACGGCAGAGCCCTTGATCATCAGGATGATCTCGTTGCCATAGGGGCGCAACGCCACGATCAGCGCCTGCGGCAGGATGATCTTCCAGAAGGCGATGCGCTCCGGAATGCCGAGCGAGCGGGCGCCTTCCCGCTGGCCGCGGGGCACGCTTTCGATCGCACCACGCAGGATTTCCGCCTGATAGGCTGCCGTGTTCAGTGTCAGCGACAGGAAGCCGCAATACCAGGCATCGCGGAAGAACCACCAGAGCCCAACGGCTTCCAACTGCGGGCGGAAGCTGCCGATCCCGTAATAGATGAGATAGAGCTGCGCGAGCAGCGGCGTGCCGCGGAAGATGTAGACATATGTGAAGGAAATCGTGTTCAGCAGCCGGCTTTTCGACATGCGTGCGAAGGCGACCGGAAGAGACAGGATCGCGCCGCCCACGATGGACACAGTGACCAGCGTGAACGTGACCCAGACGCCGGAGAGGTAGCGCGGGCCATATTTCGCGAACTTCGCCGGGTCCCAGCCGGTGACGACGAGATAGACGAGGCTCAAGGCGAGCAGCGTCCAGACGCCGAGAGAGAAATAGCCGGCGAGGGCCGAGCGGCTGATGGCGCGGCGCTCCAGCGGCGGAGCAGGGCGTGCCTCGATGAAGGCTTCCGAAAAGCTCATCGTCTCACCTCCGCACGGCGCGTCCAGCGCTCGACGAAACCGAGCACGATGGAAGAGAGGAGCGCCAGCGCCAGGTAGAGCAGGCAGGCGAGGACATAGAAGAAGAAGGCCTGCTTGGAAACCTTGGCGGCAACCCCGGTCTGGCGCAGGATGTCGGCAAGGCCGATGATCGAGACGAGGGCCGTATCCTTGAGCAGGTTCATCCAGAGGTTCACGAGGCCAGGCAGCGCGATGCGGATGAGCTGCGGCACGATGATGAGCAACAGCGTCTGGGTCCGCCCGAGGCCGAGCGCATCTCCCGCTTCGTACTGGCCCTTCGGGATTGCCTTGAAAGCCGAGAGCAGTACTTCCGAACAGTAGGAGGAGAAGACCACGGAAAGCGCGATCATGCCGGCGAAGAAGGCATTGATCTCGAACCGCTCCTGATAGCCGAAGGCCGCGAGCAGGGACTGGATGGCGATCTGCGCGCCGTAATAGACGATGAAGAGCGTCAGGAGTTCAGGCAGGCCGCGGAAGATCGTGGTGTAGATCCCGGCTGCCGCCTGCAGCGACCGCTCCCGCGACTGCATGGCGAGCGCGATCAGGAAGCCAAGGACGATGCCAACGGGCAGCGTTGCAAGCGCCAGCGACAGCGTGACCTTCAGGCCGGCCGCGATGTCGTCGCCCCAGCCCTGACCGCCGCAGGAGACGATCGAATCCGGTGGCACGAAGCTGAAGATCCCGACCGGTCCGCAGAGCGGATCTAATGCATGTCCGAGCCAGCCCGACAGCTGGCCGAGAGCGGAGACGTCTCCGTCCATCCCGTTTCCCCCTGACGCGCAAATGCGCGCCCCCTTTCAAGACCGGCGGTCTTTGCCGCCTTGCCGTATGGTTGGCATTCAATGAAAATGGCGGAAGACAGCGTCTCCCGCCAGCATTTTCTATCCGTTCGGCCGATTACTCGCCGTAGACGTCGAAGTCGAAATACTTCTTGTTGATTTCCTGGTACTTGCCGCTCTTGCGGATGGCCGCAATCGCATTGGTGAAGCGATCGGCGAGCGCTTCCTCGCCCTTGCGCACAGCTATGCCCGCGCC
>CAMFHT010000378.1 GCA_945952245.1 uncultured Rhizobium sp.
GGTCGTCGATGAATTCGCTGTCACGCTTGACGTTCTCGCGGCCGAAGAGGAATTCGGGGATGATGCCGGTAACGCCGCCGCCATGGGCTTTCACGGACCTGCCGACCGTGCCCATCAGCCCCTGCGTGCCGCCGCCATAGACGAGGCGAAGACCGTGCTCTGCGATCGAGCGGCCGAGCGTTTTGGCGGCCTTGACGTAATCGGGGTCGCGTCCGGGCTGGGAGCCACAATAGACGCAGATGGATCGAATCGTGTGTGTTGAAGCTGTCATGGGCCGCACGGGAAGCGCGAAACGCCTCCTCCGTCAAGGTTAAATACAAGAAATTAGGGCACTCCAGCCTCGCACCGGGACATGATGCTTGTAGTGGACTGGCAGAATCGCTAGCAATTTTCGGAATGTCCGAATGAACGATCGGACAGGGGGAAGATTGGAAAGACCATGAATTGCGCTGCGTCCGGTCTCAAAGCCGGGCGCCCGGAGGGACCTGCATGAACCAGACTCAAAAAGGCGTGCTGATCGCCATCGTTATCGCCCTTCTTGGCGGTGTGGCCTATGTAGCGCTGAAACCGCAACAGGCAAGCCTTCCGGAAGCCGCAAAGAAGCTGACCGATACGGCAACTCAGACTGCAACAGAGACGGCGAAGGCCGCCGGCAGCATGGCCGATCTCGGCGCGACCGTCGACAAGACGGGCCGGCTGATTGCCGATGCGACGGCGGCAACGGTCGAGATGAAGACCCTCTTCAAGGACGGCAAGGTGCCGGAAGCGCCGGCGCTCGCCGCCGCCCGCGGCAAGCTGGAGACGGCCCTTTCCGGCGTGACCGGTATAGAGATCCCCGCAGGCGCCGAAGGCGCGCCCGCCGACATGCTGAAGCAGGCGAAGACGAATGCGCAGAAGGCGCTCGACATCCTGAAGGGCCTGCCCGCGGATGCTGCCGGCGCGCTGGCCGCACTCGCCAACATTGAATCCATCCTCTCCGGCAAGCCGGTCGAGGCGCCTGCCGCTGCCGCGCCCGCCGCACCCGCTCCGGCTGCATCGACTGCCGCTCCGGCGGAAGCAAGCGCCACGGCCCCGGCTGCGGCTGCGGCCACGCCGACGGCCCCTGCCGCCCCTGCACCGGCGACCGAAAGTGCTGCCGCCACCCCTGCCGCTCCGGCTGAACCCGCAGCACCGGCACCCGCTGCCCCGGCCAATACCGAAGTCGCGTCCAACGGCCCGGCCTTCGACCTGCTCCGTGTCGAGCCCGATGGCTCGACCGTCATCGCGGGCCGTGCAACCGAAGGCGCCAAGGTCGAGATCCTCGACGGCGACAAGGTCGTATCCGAAACCCAGGCCGCAACGGGCGGCGATTTCGCTGCTATCTTCGAGAACCCGCTGCCGCCGGGCGATCACCAGCTGACGATCCGCGCCACCGGCAAGGACGGCAAGTCGGTCACCTCGACCGAAGTGGCCACCGTTTCCGTGCCGAAGGACCAGGCGGGCGAACTGCTCGCCATGGTGTCCAAGCCCGGCGCTGCAAGCCGCGTGATCACGGCGCCCGGCGCCCGGCTCCCCGGCGCAGCGCAGGCTGACGCCAATGCGGCCACGAACACCGAAACGGCTGCGAACGCTCCTGCAGCCTCCACAGAAACGGCGCCTGCCCCGGCGGCGACCGTCAAGGCCGCGCTGCAGATTTCTGCCGTCGAGCTCGAAGGCGACCGCATCTTCGTTGCCGGCACCGCCGATCCGAAGAGCAAGGTCGCGGCCTATGCCGACGACAAGCTGATCGGCCAGGACGTGACCGGCGCGGACGGCCATTTCGTGATCGACGGCCAGCTGCCGCTGACCGTCGGCCAGCACAAGATCCGCGTCGACCAGCTGGGTGCCGATGGCAAGGTGGCGCTGCGCGCCGAAGTGCCGTTCGACCGTCCGGAAGGCGAGCAGGTCGCAGCCGTTGCCGCGCCCGCGGGCAGCGATGCCGCGAAGGCCGGCACGATGCAGCCGCTCGGCGACGGTGCCTTCGATGCCGCGCGCAACGAGGCGGTCAAGGCCTTCGGCCTGCTGCAGGCGCTGTTTGCGGATGGCAAGACGCCGTCGAAGGAAGAATATGCTGCCGCCCGCTCCTCGACGCAGATCGCACTGCAGTCGCTGATCGATTTCGCTCTGCCCGCCGGCGCCGACCAGGCTTCGAAGGACATGGTGGCGAAGACGCGCGAGAACGCGGCCAAGGCACTGGCGCTGGTCAAGGCCTTGCCGGCGAACCCGGCAGACGCCCGCTCGGCGCTGGCCGAGATCGAAAGGCTGATCCGCGAGACGGTTGCACCCGCAAGCGGCGGCGCGGCACCCGCCGCTCCGGCTCCGGCAGCACCGGTGACGGCTCAGGCCACCACCCCAGCCACGACATCTGCCGAGCCGGCAAAGCCTGCATCGGGCGAGGCAGCAGCTCCGGCGGCGCCAGCCGAAACGGCCCAGGCAGCGGCATCCGGCGAACCTGCCCAGGTGGAGCAGGCTCCACTCACCGGCACGAAGAATTCGGTCATCATCCGCAAGGGCGATACGCTCTGGCAGATTTCCCGCCGCGTCTATGGCCTCGGTGTGCGCTACACCACGATCTACCTCGCCAACAAGCAGCAGATCTCCAATCCGGACCGTATCCTGCCCGGTCAGGTCTTCGGGGTACCGGACAAGGCACTCCCGAATTCGGAAGAGCTGCACTGGCAGCGCATGCACGGCCAGAAGATCCAGTAATGGATCTGTCCCAAGCCTCGAAAAGCGCGGGACCGGCCATTGTAAAGACGGCCTGAAAGCCATATCTGCAGAAGCGGCAGCCTTTTCCCGGGCTGCCGCTTCTGTTTTTGTTTCAGCACCCATCATTGCCGAGAGCGCGTCCCTGAACGAGCGACGCGCGCCGTTCCGCATGATGGCGTGCGATCATGCGGTATTGGAAAAGGCATGGCGCCCCAGAAGAAAATCGTTTCCGCCGACGCGACGAACCCGTTCGAGACATTGAAGAACCTCTGGCCCTACATGTGGCCTTCGGGCAGGCCGGACCTGAAGATGCGCGTGGTCTGGGCAACGCTGTTCCTCGTGCTGTCCAAGTTCGTGCTGATGCTGGTGCCCTACTTCTTCAAGTGGTCGACCGATGCGCTGAACGGCAAGCTCGACCTCGCGGGCCTCGCACCGGCCTTCCTGCTCGGCGCTCTGGCGCTGATCATTGCCTATAACCTCACCCGCGTGCTGCAGCTCGGCCTGAACCAGCTGCGCGACGCGCTGTTTGCAAGCGTCGGCCAGTATGCCGTGCGCCAGCTCGCCTACAGGACCTTCGTGCACATGCACGAGCTCTCGCTGCGCTTCCACCTGGAGCGCAAGACCGGCGGTCTCTCCCGCATCATCGAGCGCGGTACCAAGGGCATCGAAACCATCGTCCGCTTCACCATCCTGAACTCCGTGCCAACAGTGCTGGAATTCGTGATGACGGCGGTGATATTCTGGTGGGGCTACGGCTTCTCCTACCTCGCCGTCACCGCCTTCACGGTCTGGGCCTATATCTGGTTCACGGTGAAGGCCTCCGACTGGCGCATCTCCATCCGCCGCTCGATGAACGACAGCGATACCGAGGCCAATACCAAGGCGATCGACTCGCTCCTGAACTTCGAGACGGTCAAATATTTCGGCAATGAGGACATGGAAGCCAAGCGCTTCGATGCCTCCATGGCCCGCTACGAGAAATCCGCAACGGATGTCTGGACCTCGCTCGGCTGGCTGAACTTCGGCCAGGGCCTGATCTTCGGCATCGGCACGACCGTCATGCTGATCATGTCGGGGCTGGCGGTGCAGCGCGGCCAGCAATCGATCGGCGATTTCGTCTTCGTCAATGCCATGCTGCTTCAGCTTGCCCAACCGCTCAATTTCATCGGTTTCGTCTACCGCGAAATCCGTCAGGGCCTCACCGATATCGAGCAGA
>CAMFHT010000379.1 GCA_945952245.1 uncultured Rhizobium sp.
GTGATCACCTCATCGGTGCTGAGGCCCCAATAGGTCGCATCCTGGTGCCACGACACGAAGGAGGACGACCGCGCTTCCTTGATGAAGAAGGTGCTGCTCCAGCAGAGGATATCCGGCCCGATGACATCCTCCACCGCATCGAGGATGGCGGGGTGCCGCGCGAGTTCGTTGGCCCAGGTGAAGAGCAGATGCACCTTGTGCCGCATGTTTCCGGCGATCGGTCCGCCTGTCGCGCGTTCGTGCGCCTCCAGGCGGTTGCGGCAGGCGCGCGCCTCCGCGGCGGAGAGGACACGAACCGGAAAGTGAAAGCCGTCGCGGCGGTAACGCGAGACTTCGTCGGCATTGAGACGCGTGTTCATGGACTCCCTCCTGCTAGGGGAGGCGGACCGCGCTGCTCGGCGGCACGCATCCCCTCCCTGGGCGCCTTCTTCGGCTTCCTGGCGAGAAACGCCTCGGCCCGCCGCAAGGCATAGACTAGGCGTCTGTTGTCGGTCTGGGCGACCTGCTCGGGGAACTCGGTCTTGATCAATTCGAGATAGGCTCGTGCCGCCACCCGGCCCTGGAGCTTTCGGATCAGACGCACCTTCGAGAGCGCCATGAAGAAGCGGCGGGCAGGATCGGCGGAGCGTTGCATCGCAATGCTGGCAAGGCGCAGCTGTTCGGCCGGCGGCACGTCGTTCTCAAGCCCGTCCAGGACGCCCTGGGGTATCTGCTTCGTGCACAGGAAAACGGCGCTGGAGCCGATTTCGCCGACGAACTCGAAATAGTCCGCCAGGGCTTCCTGATGGGTCTTGATCCAGGGCAGCTCCTCGAAGAAGTAGTCCTGGTGAACCACCAGCGAACGCCCGGGGATCAGCTTCGAATGGAACCGCTGAAAGGCGCGAAGGCTGAGGGCGGGCGTCTTGAGAATGTCCAGGAACAGGATTTCCACCGGACATTCGATGTCGGTGGCGTCCATGAAGTCGCCGATGCGAAGATCGACGAGGTCCTCCACGGGGGCGATGTTGCGGCGCAGTTCGGATTCGAACGACTCGCCCTGGGCGGCGGAAAAGGCGAGGCCGTGTCTCTCGAAGAAGTCCGGCATGTTGGGGTTCACGATCGCCCTCTCGTACGAAACGATCGGCTGTGGCCACTTCCCGATGATCTCCTGCCGGTGAGGGTTCGAGCGAAAGCCTTCGCCGAAGCAGCGTGTCGATGCGCCGAGGAAAATCCCGGCGTCCACGATGATGCCCTTGCCGGCGTAGTACCGGTTGGCCAGCCCGAATAGAAACTGCCTCTCCGCCATGGACATCATGGACGGCGTTTCGAGGCAGGATGGCGGCAGCGGACTCACCAGCGGTGCGAAGGCGGCATTCAACCGGATCGTCTGCAACGGCCTGGCGGGCGTCAGAATTTCGACCTCGGTAGACCGGGCCAGCTGTCGATCGGTCCGCACCGTCGTGGCGACCGCCGCCATTTTCCCCAGGATCTGTTTCGCCCCGTACAATAACGCCATGATCGCTCCCGGGCCGATGTTCCCCGAAGGAGACACCGTCTTGCCGGCCGGTGCAACTCGGTCTCAGAAAAGGTGCAGGAACACGAAAACCATCGCCGCGTAGGCCGCCGAGATGAAGGCGGCACCCAGGAGGTTGATGCGCACCTGCCGGCCGGGCGCGGGACGCAGCCACCATCCGAAGCGACCGGCGACCCAAGGCACGAGGAAGCCCGTCAGCCCCACGCTGACGATGTTGCCGAGGAAGAGGGAGGCCGCGAAGGGCAGGCCGAACAGGCGGTCGAGCAGCGGCGTGCCCACGAAGTGCCCGAACAGGAACACGATCGGGTAGAGCATCAGCAGGACGAGCATGTCCATCTTCCACACCGGCAGCGGTCCATCCGCGGCGGCGGCGTCCCGGAACCACTGCTCGAATCCCGAGCTGGCGGTGCGCGCGTGGGTTTCCTCGGTGAGCGGCTCCGCTTCCGCGATCAGGGCCTGGCGAACGGGCGAATTTAGCCAGGCCTTGAGGTTGGCCTCGGTATCGAAGCGCAGGATGGCGATGAAATCCTCCTGTACGCCCGGCACGGGAGGCTCGAAGCGATAACCCTGAAGTCCCGGGGCCCTGGATTGTGCGGCCGCGATCTTGCGGACCCAGGCAAGGTACTCCGCTTCCTTGCCGGGTTTGACCCGAGTGGAAATGATGGTGGAGACGGGTGCTGGCCCGATGCCGCTGGCCTCGTCCTGGACGATATGCACGTCGTCGCGGCCGACCAGCATCGGCGCGGCGCCCGCGATGCGCTTTTGGCGTTCGGCCGATCCCAGCCAGCGCTGGGCGTCCGCCAGGCTGGCGAAGCGCTGCAGGATGACCCAATCGACCTGGAGAGGCGGGTTAGGCGGCAGGAGCCGCTGCTCGAGGAAGCCGGCAAACTGGCTGATGGTGCTGCTGGTCTCACCCTGCCAGCGGGCGAACTCCTCGTTATGCTCTGGCCGCACGCGTGTCTGCGTAACGATGGTGACGCTGCGCGCAGGGTTGGGCACGTCGGTCTTCACGACTGCGGCATGTCGGCGTAGGCAGGGATGCGTCGTGCCCCACGGCCGAATGATCGTGGAGTGGGCGAGGTGAGGGCCGTGGCGGCGATGGCGCCGTTCGGCAGATGTCGCCTGGACAATCCTGTCTCTGCTGAACGATGCTGCTCTGGCCCGTCCAGCCCTGAAATTCTGGCCACCCTGTACTTCCCCAACCATCTCCCCGGAAGAGAGATTAGCAGTTCCGGGGATGGCGGGCAGGTTGCGGCCGGAAGGCCTACTTCGTGAGGATCAGCTTCTCCGATGCGGTCACTCGCAGCCTGTAGGTACTGGCGCCGTGACGGATAAGCAGTTCACGGCGGCCGGCCATGAGCTGGCTGCTTTCGATGCTGTCGGCGTCGCGCTCGGTCTTTACGCGGGAAGCGTCACCTGCAGAATGCAACTGCATCATCTGACTCATCGTCGCCTCGCTCGGTTAATTGCAAGTCACTCGCATTTGCATATTAAACGACAGCGATGTCAATGATGAAGCGCTGCGAGAGAAGCGATTTCAGCGAGCCGAAAAGGCTGGCAGCTGGTGCGCGGTCACCGCCGGAGGGACGCCGTCGAAGCGCTCGATCTCGACCAGGCAGGTCTGCGCGATGCAGCCCTGGCTGAGTTTCGAGGCACCGATGTCGAGCGTCAGGGCGTTGGGATTGCCGTGCTTCTCCAGCGGCGTGTTCGAGCCGGAATCCTGCGGGTCGAACCAGGCGCCGGTCGAGAGCCGGACCACGCCGCGGCGGATGCGGTCCGTCAGCCGTGCCGAGGCGAGGCAGGCGCCGCGGTCGTTGAAGACGCGCAGCAGGTCACCGTCGGCGATGCCGCGCGCGGCGGCATCTTCGGGATGCATCGTGACCGGCTGGCGGCCCTTCACCTTGGTCGCCCGGGCATGCGGACTGTGGTCGAGCTGGCTGTGCAGCTTGTCGGCAGGCTGGTCCGACAGCATGTGCAGCGGATAGTGCTCGGCCTTCTTCGAACCGAGCCACTCGATCGGCTCCATCCAGGTCGCATGGCCGGGGCAGTCGTCGTAGCCGAACGAGGCGATCTTCTCCGAGAAGATCTCGATCCTGCCCGACGGCGTCTTGACGGGATGCGCCGCCGGATCGGCACGGAACTTCGCAAGCATCACCGGATCGGTGTTCTCACCCGGTACCTTGGTGATGCCGGCTTCCCAGAACTCCGCGAACGAGGGTAGGTCCACGCCCATCCTGGCCGATTTCTGGCGACCTTCCTCGTACATGTGGGCGAGCCACTGCATCTCGTCGCGGCCTTCGGTGTAGACATCTGTGGTACCCAGACGGCGGGTGATCTCCGAGAAGATCCAGTAGTCGTCGCGCGCCTCGCCGATCGGCTCGCGCGCCTTCTTCATGGCGATCAGGAAGGGTTCGCGG
>CAMFHT010000380.1 GCA_945952245.1 uncultured Rhizobium sp.
CGCCTACGGAGGCTTATAGATCCTCTCAGTTTATCCCAGGCCCACAGCTGACGCAGCACGACGACCCGATGCTGATGGGCAAGATGAAGCCGAGCGGGCCGCAGTCATGGCGCTGGACGATAGACTACTTCATCCAGAAGGGCAGCGATCCGCAACGAACGGACGAGTGGATCAAGATATGGGACCAGACCTTCGAGGAAGACGCTGAAGCCACGACTATTCAACAACGCAACCTGCTTTCAAACCGTGCGAAGAGCTTCCGCTTTATACCGAGCCGGGAGCGGATGTCGCAGTCCATACACGGTCTGATCCTGGAAGCCTTGAAGTCCGGTTTCGTTACATAGCGCATGATTAGGGCATCGCGTCGCGAGCAGGCTCTCGGTAATTGCCCCGTTTAGCTAAGGGTAGATCGGACCAAGGAGACGGCGGATCCGTCAATGGAATGCCCCCGAATGAGACCACCAAGGGCTTTAAACGCAAGCATGTCACCGTCGCTCTGTACGTGCTGGGAAACAGTCATTGAGCCAACCGCCCAAGGCCATTCTTCGTCGGCTCTTGTAATCTCGTCGTTCAGGCCAATTCCAAGCCTGCCGGCTTTGCTCTAAGCTCCCTCTTGAGGAAACAACACGGGAGTGATTGCCTTGACTGATCCTGACAAGCTCAAAGCCCTGCGCGAGCGCTATGCCAATGCCTCTGGCGGCGACATTTTCGATCCCCGCTTCAAGAAGGTGGCCGAAGCGCAGTTCAAGGGCAGCGACCGCCGCAAGTGGCCGTTCGCAGGGATACCGACCTTCCTCGATGCCCCGCCGCGGCCGGATGCGCAGGATCTCCCCGACTTTGGCGGACTCGACATCGCGCTGATCGGTGTCCCCATGGATCTCGGCGTCACCAACCGCAACGGCTCGCGCTTCGGGCCGCGGGCGGTGCGTACCATCGAGCGCGTCGGACCCTATGATCACGTGCTTCACTGCGCGCCGTTCACGCTCGCGAAGATCGCCGATATCGGCGACGTGCCGATGCAGAGCCGCTACGATCTCGCGCTTTGCCATGCAGACATCGAGGCTTTCTACCGAAAGCTCGTGGCGGCGGGCGTGCGTCCGCTCTCGGTCGGCGGCGATCACTCGATCACGTCCTCGATCCTCAAGGCGGTCGGCGACAAGCAGCCTGTCGGCATGATCCACATCGACGCCCATTGCGATACGGCGGGCCCGTACGAGGGCACGAAATTCCAGCATGGCGGGCCGTTCCGGCTGGCCGTGCTCGACGGCGTCCTGGATCCACAGCGGACGATCCAGATCGGCATCCGCGGCGGCGCGGAATATCTCTGGGAATTCTCCTACGAGAGCGGCATGACCGTCATCCATGCGGAGGAGGTGCCCGGCATCGGCATTCCGGCGCTGATCGAGCGGGCGCGGCAGGTGGTGGGCGATGGCCCGACCTATCTTTCCTTTGACATCGACAGCGTCGACCCCGGCTTTGCGCCGGGCACCGGTACGCCGGAAGTGGGCGGGCTGACCCCACGCGAGGTGCTGGAATTGCTCCGTGGCCTCAAGGGTCTCAACTTCGTCGGCGGCGACGTGGTGGAAGTGGCGCCCCAATATGACTCGACCACCAACACCGCACACATCGCGGCACAGGTGCTTTTCACCATCCTCTGCCTGATGGTGAACAAGGAAAGCTGAGAGAAAACGGGGAGGGCAGTGCGGGCGGCACTGCCCTTCCATCAGACCTCTCGCATGCCGCGGGCGAGCGCCTGCAGCTTCGTGAAGTGTGCGTATCGGGCGTCATGAAGTTCCCCGACCTTGCCGCCAGCCGGCTCGAATGCGCGGGCGATCTTTGTCAGGGCGGACATTGCAGAGCCGATATCTGGAAACAGACCCGCGGCGGCGGCGCCCAGAATGGCGGACCCGAGCAGCACCGGCTCCTCTGCGGCAGTCGCGATGACCGGCTTGCCGCTGGCATCGGCGAGCAACTGGCGCACCAGATCGCTCTGGCCGGCACCACCGCTGATGACGATGCGCTCTATCCCCGCACCAGACGATGCCTGAGTGTCGATGATCTGCCTCAGGCCGTATCCGATGCCGCAGAGGCCTGCGACATAGAGCGAAACGAGGCTATCCGCATCTCTTTCCATGCCGAGCCCGGCAATCACGCCGCGGGCGTGCGGATCGGCAAAGGGTGCGCGGTTGCCAAGAAACTCCGGGACGGTATGCAGGCCCTTTGCAAGCTCGACCACCGCAGATGCGCTGCCGGCCTTTTCAACAGCCTTTTGCGCGAGCCAGGCGGGAAGCGTCGTCCCCTCTGCCTTCGCGAGAGTCGCCGTTTCCGCTGCAGCCGGGTGGAAGGAGAGCAGGTGATCGATCGCCGCACCTGCAGCACTTTGTCCGCCCTCGTTCAGCCAGAGGCCCGGCACCATGGCCGAGTAGTAGGGTCCCCAGATGCCTGGCACGAACACCGGCTCCCGCGTCGATGTCATGGTGCACGACGAGGTGCCGAATACGTAGGCCAGATTTTCCGTTGGCACACCGCCTATGCCGACAGTCCCGATGCCGCCCGCATGCGCGTCGATCATGCCTGCGCCGACTGCCGTTCCCGGCTGCAACCCCAATGCCACCGCTGCCTCCGGCGTCAGACCGGTACCGAGCGCCGCTCCCGGCTCGAGAATCCGGTTGCCGCCGATACGGCGATACCCTTCCTCCACCAGCTCACCCAGTCCGATCCTTTCAAAGTAATCGTCGTCCCAACGGCTTTCGTGAGGCAGATAGGTCCACTTGCAGGTAACGGTGCAGGTGGAGCGGGCCATGTCGCCGCTGGCTTTCCACGTCAGGAAGTCGGCAAGATCGAAGAACTGCCAGGCGGCTGCAAAGATCTCGGGGCGGTTCTCCTTCAGCCAGAGCAGTTTCGGCGTTTCCATTTCGGGGGAGATCCGTCCGCCGACATAGCGCAGCACGTCATGGCCCATGGCATTGATGCGCTCTGCCTGCGCGACGGCTCGATGATCCATCCAGACGATGATGTCCCGCGCCGGGTCTTCGGAAGGTCCAACGGCGAGCGGCTGGCCACCTTCGCCCAGTACGACCAGCGAGCAGGTGGCGTCGAAGCCGATACCGGCGACGGAAGCCGGATCGATCGCCGCCTTGGCAACGGCCTCACGGACGGCCTTGCAGACCGCAAGCCAGATTTCCGTGCTCGATTGCTCGACAATGGAGCCGCTTTCCCGGAAAACGGAAATATCCTGCTTGGCCGAGGCCAGCATGGTTCCGTTTGTGTCGAACAGGCCGGCCCGCGCACTGCCGGTGCCGACATCGACGCCTATGACATAGTAAGGAGTTGAGGACATCTGCTCATTCTGCAGTTTGTTCATAGCGCCGCACTCCATGCCATCTTTGATGCTCGTCGTCACTAGCAGACATGAGAACCATGGGGGAGCCTTGATCTTATTAGAACTGAGTTTTGCCGCCTCTCGCCGAACGATCCACAGCGTGCTATCAATTCACCCTTGCTGCACCCAGGTCGCTACGATCAGAGCTCACCCCAAACCATCAACGCGGAAACGTCCGATGTCCCGTTTTTCGACCGAGGAGGTCAGTGCGCATATCCGCCGGAAGCACCCGGGATGCCCCGAGTTCGCGGTTGTCTTCTTCGCTGCCGAAGTCGCGGCGAAGGATTGGCATGGCTGCAAGATCGGCATGGCGGTCGGGATCACCATGCAGACCTATTTGCGTCACAACCATACCGACTATGATCAACTGCTTCTGGAAGGTGTCGGGCGACTGGAAGCAAGGCAGCGCGTCCAGCCGCGGATCAACCGCATGATCGACAGCTGGCGCAGGAAAAAGAAGACGAGGTAGCCTGTGCGCTGTCTCTTATACACATCTCCGAGCCCACGAGACAAGAGGCAATC
>CAMFHT010000381.1 GCA_945952245.1 uncultured Rhizobium sp.
TACGAGATTGCCTCTTGTCTCGTGGGCTCGGAGATGTGTATAAGAGACAGTGGTCCAGCTGGTCGCGCAATTCCTGCTCGTCGATGTCGTCGGCAAGGCGCACGCTCGTCGTGCGGTTGATCAGCGAGAAGGTGGCGTGGACTTCCGGATAGAGCTTCCAGATCATCTGCAGCATCAGGAGCTTGTAGAAATCCGTATCGATCAGGCTTCTGATGATCGGATCGAGCTTCCAGGTATGGTTGTAGACCCGGCTGGCAAGATCGGTCTTGGTCATGGCAACTCCTCGACCGGCCTTCTCCCGGCACTTCCCACGCATGGCCTCATCGGCTTAAATCGATCTTATCGGAAAACCTCGACCGATTGTCCACCCGCGAGCGCCCTTTCTAGTTGGCTTCGCTCAAGTGGATTTCAATAGCCGCGGCCGACGTCCACGAGGTTTTGCAGGGCCTCGCCCGCCTCGAAACGCGCCATCTGCTGCTCGATATACCTGAACAGCGCCCGCTCGTCGGAGGCCGCTGCCGCGTGCGGGGTGAGGATGATCTCCTCGACACCCCAGGCCTCGTTGTCGACGGGCAGCGGTTCCTCCTCGAACACGTCGAGCGAGGCGCCGCCGAGCACGCCCTCCCGGATGGCCCTGACCACGTCTGTCGTCACCTGGCTCTTGCCCCGGCCGGCATTGATGAAGACGGGCTTTCCAAGCGCGCCGTCCTTCCTGAGCTTCGAAAACAGCCGGGCATCGTAGATCCCCGTCGTCTCCGCCGTCAGCGGCAGAAGGCCGACGAGAATGTCTGTGCGGCCGAGAAAGGCGTCGAGGCTGCCGGCATCGAAAGTCTCCATGCCCTCGATCGCCTTCGGCGTCCGAGACCAGCCAATGACGTTGAAGCCCAGCACCTTGAGCTTGCGGGCCGCATCCTGGCCGAGCACGCCGAGACCCATCATCCCGACGGTCACATCGGCGGCTTCGGGCTGGGGAAGTTCGCGCCAGTCGCGGTTCTTCTGCATGGCGGCATAGCGGGCGACCTGGCGCAGGTGCGTCAGGCACTGCAGCACGACATATTCGCTCATCCGGTTGGTCAGCGTCGGATCGACGAAGCGGACGATCGGGATCGTCTTCGGAAGCGTCGGGATGGCGAGGATCTTGTCCACGCCCGCGCCGCCCGAAAAGATCACCTTCAGATCCGGCATGCGGGCGAAGAGATCGAGATCAGGCGCCCAGCAGATGGCGTAGTCGATGCCCGAGAGGTCCCGGCCACGGCTCTCCTCGTCCGCCATGTTGATCACCTCCCGGTCGCGGAAGGCGTTCTTCAGCGCGGCGCGCACGGTAGCGGGATCGAATTTGAGATCGACGACGACGGGGCTTTTCATGGCATCATTCCGGATTGATTGGGCTCAGGCCTTGGCGGCCGTGCGGACGACGGAGAGATCGAAGGCGGCGGCCAGCAGTTTCTGCGTATAGGGATCGCGCGGGTTTGCAAAAATCTCCGCCGCCGGCCCCTGTTCCACCACCTTGCCATTGCGCATCACGACGATGTCGTTGGCAAGCGCCTTCACGACCTTGAGGTCGTGGCTGATGAAGAGATAGGCGAGATCGTGCCTGGCCTGCAGGTCGCGCAGCAGGTCGACCACCTGCGCCTGCACGCTCTTGTCGAGCGCGGAGGTCGGCTCGTCCAGCATGACGAAGCGCGGCTTGAGCACCATGGCGCGGGCAATCGCCACGCGCTGCCGCTGGCCGCCGGAGAATTCGTGCGGATAGCGCCAGCGGGTCATGGGGTCGAGGCCCACCTCCTCCAGCGCATCGGCCACGCGGGCATCGCGCTCGTCCGCCGAAAGGCTGGGCTCGTGCACGAGCAGGCCTTCCGCGACGATGTCGGCAATGCTCATGCGGGGGCTGAGCGAGCCATAGGGATCCTGGAAGACGATCTGCATGTGCCGGCGGAGAGGCCGCATGGCCTTGAAGGAATACTGGTTGATGTCCGAGCCCGCAAAGGCGATGCGGCCCTGGCTGGAAATGAGCCGCGTCAGCGCGAGCCCCAGCGTCGTCTTGCCGGAACCGGATTCGCCGACGATGCCGAGCGTCTGGCCGGCGCGGAGCTTCACGCTCACCTCGTCCACCGCCTTCACGTGATCGACCACACGGCGCAGGAAGCCCGCCTTGATCGGGAACCAGACCTTAACGTTCGCGCCCTCGATCACGACCGGCTTGGTAGCATCCGCTGCCGGCGGCTCGCCCTTCGGCTCGGACGCAAGCAGGTGGCGGGTATAGTCGTGCTGCGGATTGGTGAAGATCGCCTCCACCGGCCCCGTCTCGACGATCCTGCCCTTCGTCATCACGCAGACCCGATCGGCGAACTTGCGGACGATGTCGAGGTCGTGGGTGATGAACAGCATGGACATGCCGTGCTCGCGCTTCAGATCGGCCAGAAGCTCGAGGATCTGCGCCTGCACCGTCACGTCGAGCGCTGTCGTCGGTTCGTCGGCGATCAGGAGTTCGGGACGGTTGGCAAGCGCCATCGCGATCATCACGCGCTGCCGCTGGCCACCCGATAGCTCGTGGGGATAGGCCTTCAGCCGCTTCTCCGGCTCTCGGATGCCGACCTGGTTCAGAAGCTCGAGAATGCGGGCGCGGGCGGCAGCACCCGTCAGCTTGCCATGCAGTTCGAGGATCTCGGCGATCTGCTGCTCGATCGTGTGGAGCGGATTGAGCGAGGTCATCGGCTCCTGGAAGATCATGGTGATGTCGTTGCCGCGCACGGCCCGGAGTTCCGCATCCGAGGCATTCAGCAGATCGCGGCCCTGGAACAGGATCTGCCCGGACGGGTGGCTCGCCGAGGGATAGGGCAGCAGCTTCAGGATCGAATTGGCCGAAACCGACTTGCCTGACCCCGATTCCCCGACCAGCGCCACCACCTCCCCGCGGGCAATGTCGAAGGAGACGTGATCGACGGCAAGGGACGTCTGCCCACCCTGGTGAAAGGCAACCGAGAGATCCCGGACGGAGAGAAGCGGTTCGGTCATTGCTCAAGACTTTTCAGGAGGGTGTCGAGGGTGCTCACTCTGTCAGACCCTTCGACTGCAAAGATGAAAACGTTCGTATCGAGATAGGCCTGAATGGGATCATCGATGATCCCATTCATCTCGCAACGCGCGCATGCGCGCTACGGCTTCCTCCGCCGTGACGGGGTTCCTGTTCTGAGCCTTGTACCGCCGGATGCTTTCGCGCAATTCGTCCGGCGTCATCGGCTTGCGTTCCGGATCCGGCCCGAACGGAACCCGTCCCCTCACCTCCACCGTGACGGATACCTCCGCGCCCTTGGATGGTCTCGATGCCGGGTAGTGGTCGCGCACGATCCTGTTCATGGCCTTCTTCCTCCTGAGGGGCGGCTTGAGCCTGGACTATAGCGCGAACCCGGCCTCATTGCATCACCGGAAGGTCTTTCGGGGGTCGAAGGCGTCGCGCACGGCCTCGCCGATGAAGATCAGGAGTGAGAGCATGATCATCATGGTGAAGAAGGCGGTGAGCCCCAGCCAGGGCGCCTGCAGGTTGTTCTTGCCCTGCGCGATGAGTTCCCCCAGCGAAGGCGAGCCCGGCGGCATGCCGAAGCCGAGGAAGTCGAGCGAGGTGAGCGTCGAGATCGAGCCGGAGAGGATGAAGGGCAGGAAGGTGAGCGTCGCCACCATTGCGTTCGGTAGAAGATGCCGGAACATGATCGTGCCGTTGTCGACACCGAGCGCGCGGGCGGCGCGGACATATTCGAAATTGCGCGCACGCAGGAATTCTGCCCGCACAACGCCGACAAAGGCGGTCCACGAGAAAAGCAGCATGATGCCGAGCAGCACGAAGAAGCCGGGCGGCAGGATCGCGGCGATGATCAGCAGAATGTAGAGCACCGGCA
>CAMFHT010000382.1 GCA_945952245.1 uncultured Rhizobium sp.
ACCCGAACCTGGTGCATGCCAAGGAACTCTATGACGAGATGATGGGCGAGAACGCGCCCGGTTTCGGCGCCGCCTCCGACGGCGATGGCGACCGCAACCTCATCCTCGGCGAAGGCATCTTCGTGACGCCGTCCGACAGCCTCGCCATTCTTGCCGCCAATGCAAACCTCGCGCCCGGCTATTCCTCTGGCATTACCGGCATCGCCCGTTCCATGCCGACGAGCCAGGCCGCGGACCGCGTTGCCGCCCGCCTCGGCATCAACATGTTCGAGACGCCGACCGGCTGGAAGTTCTTCGGCAACCTGCTCGACGAAGATCTCGTCACCATCTGCGGCGAGGAAAGCGCCGGCACGGGCTCCAACCACGTGCGCGAGAAGGACGGGCTCTGGGCGGTCCTCCTCTGGCTCAACATCCTTGCCGTCCGCGGCGAGAGCGTGGCCGAGATCGTGCGCCAGCACTGGGCTGCCTATGGCCGCAACTACTATTCCCGCCACGACTATGAAGAAGTGGAATCGGCGGCGGCAAACGGCCTCATCGAGAACCTGCGCAGTCGTCTCGCCACCCTGCCGGGAACGACGATCGGCGATCTGAAGATCACGGCTGCGGACGATTTCGCCTATCACGACAAGGTGGATGGCTCGGTTTCCAAGAACCAGGGCATCCGTATCCTGTTTGAAGGCGGCTCGCGCATCGTCTTCCGCCTGTCCGGCACCGGCACGTCCGGCGCGACGCTTCGCGTCTATATCGAGCGCTACGAGGAGAACTGCAACAAGCACGACCTCGACACGCAGGAGGCACTGGCCGATCTCATCGCCGCCGCCGAAACGCTGGCCGAGATCAGGAGCCGCACCGGCCGCGACCAGCCGAGCGTGATCACCTGAGCGGGCAAGACCCCATATCCACACGCCGCGGCGCCCGGCTGACATCCTCGGGCGCCGAATTTGCCGTGCATGCGCCGGATGCGGAAGCGGTCCACCTTTGCCTCTACGGCAAGAAGAACGATACCGAGAAGGCGCGCCTGCCCATGCGGCGCGACGGAGACTGGTTCCGCCTCGACGTGCCCGGCTTCAAGGCCGGCCAGCGCTACGCCTACCGCGCCGAAGGCCGCTACGATCCGGAGCAGGGCCTGTGGTTCGACCCTTCCAAGCTGCTCGTCGATCCCTATGCGACGGAGCTCGACCGCCCCTTCCGCCACGATGCGCGCCTCACCCAGTTCGGTGTCGAAACCGAAGATCTCGTTCCCCGCGCGATCCTGCGCGAGCACAAGACCGTCAAGGTCAAGCCGCCTCTCTTTCAGCCGGGCGGGCTGATCTACGAGGTGGCAGTGAAGCCCTTCACCATGCTGCACCCGGACCTGCCGCCGGAAGAGCGCGGGACGGTCGGCGCGCTCGCCCACGCTTCTGTCATTTCGCATCTGAAGCGGCTGAAGGTCTGCGCTGTCGAGCTGATGCCGATCACCGCCTGGATCGACGAGCGGCATCTGCCGCCGCTCGGCCTCACCAACGGCTGGGGCTATAACCCGATCGCGCTGATGGCACTCGACCCGCGGCTCTGCCCGGGCGGCGTGAAGGAAATGCGGGAGACGGTGAAGGCACTCCGTGCCGAGGGCATCGGCGTCATCCTCGACCTCGTCTTCAACCATACCGGCGAGAGCGACCGGCATGGCGCCACCCTCTCCTTCCGCGGGCTGGATAACCGCACGGCCTATCGCGCCGTCCCCGGAGAACCGGGTGTGCTGATCAACGATACGGGTTGCGGCAACACGCTCGCCTGCGACCATCCCTTCATGCGGCAGCTGATCCTCGATTCGCTCCGGCACTTCGTGGAACACACGGGCGTGGACGGCTTCCGCTTCGATCTCGCGCCCATCCTCTTCCGCAGTTATCACGGTTTCGAGCCGGAGGGGGAGACGGCGCGGGCGCTGCTCTCGGACCCCGTGCTGGCAGACCGCATCCTGATCGCCGAACCCTGGGACATCGGCCCCGGCGGCTACCAGCTCGGACGGTTTCCGGAACGCTTCCTCGAATGGAACGACCGGGCCCGCGACGATGTCAGACGCGCCTGGCGCGGCGACTGGCAGATGAACGGGCGTCTGGCCACGGTGCTTGCGGGGTCCTCCGATGTCTTCGGCGCGTCGGGACGTGCCCGCGGCGTGACCTTCCTTGCCGCCCATGACGGCTTCACCCTCGCCGATCTCGTCTCGCACGAGCGCAAGCACAACGAGGCGAATGGCGAGGAAAACCGCGACGGCCACGACGACAACCACTCCTGGAACAACGGCGTGGAGGGCGAGACGGACGATGCCGTGATCACCGCCGCCCGCCGCCGGGACGTGAAGGCGCTGCTCTCCACCCTCTTCGCCACCAAGGGCACGATCATGCTGACCGCCGGCGACGAGGCCGGGCGCAGCCAGCGGGGCAACAACAATTCCTATGCGCAGGACAATGCCATCACCTGGATGGACTGGCAGAACCTCGACGGGGAGCTGCTTGACCACACCGCGTTTCTCGCCGATCTCCGGGCGCGGTTCACCGTCTTCCGGGATCTCGGCTTCTTCCACGGCCATGGCGACGTCGAATGGCTGAATGCGGATCCGGGTGCCGATGCGTCGAGCCTTTGGGAGCACGAGCCGGAGATGGCGCTCGGCATGATGATCGCGACCCGTGACGCACAGTCTGGCAAGGACGGCCATCTCGCCGTGCTCATCAATCGCGGGCGCGAACCGCGCCATTTCAGCCTGCCGGAGAAGCCGTGGACCATGCTTGGCCCGTCCGGCAGAGGCGCAACAGTTCGCGCAGTGATTGTCGATGCGCGAAGCGTGCAATTCTTGTTCTCCAGCCAACCATAGGCAATTGCCGGACGGCCGTTATCCGATTAAGAAAACATCGGGTTTTCCTGAAACGGATGGATTCGATGGCGATCGAAATTTCCCTTGGCGACGTGAAGGACCAGATCGGCATTCCCCGCGTGTCCCGCTGGTTCGAGGTGACGCAGGCGATGATCGACGCCTTCGCCGACGCGACCGAAGATCACCAGTTCATCCACACCGACCCCGTCCGCGCAGCAGCGGAAAGCCCCTTCGGCGGCACGATCGCCCATGGCTTCCTGTCCGTCTCGCTGCTCTCGGCCATGAATTACGACTGCCTGCCGCATATCCGCGAGCAGACCATGGGCATCAATTACGGCTTCGAAAAGCTGCGCTTCGTGGCGCCGGTGAAATGCGGGGCGCGAGTGCGCGGGCACTTCACGCTGACGGAAGCCCGCTTCCGGGGCGCCGGCCTGCTGATGACCACCTACGACGTGTCGATCGAGATCGAGAACGAGAAGAAGCCGGCGCTGACGGCAACCTGGATCACCATCGTCCAGTTCGACCCTAAGGATCGCCCGGCGGATATCTGAGGCTTACTCGGCGGCGGAGGATTTCGGCTGCAGTTCTTCGACGCTGAGCTTCAGCCCAAGTGCGTTCAGCACCTTCTGAACGGTTTCGAAGCGTATCTTGGAGCCGGGTTGCAGAGCCTTGTACAGACTCTCGCGACCGAGCCCCGTCGCCTCGGCGATCTTCGCCATGGATCGGGCGCGGGCGATGGTATTGAGAGCTTTCAGGAAGATGTCGGCATCGAATGGCTCGTCCTCGAACAGGGCTTTGAGGTAGATGCATTCAGCCTCTTCGGAGTCCAGATAGTCTGCAGCGTCAAACAGCGTCGTCTTCAGTTTCTCAGCCATCGTCCATCTCCATCGTCGCCAGGTTGATTGCCGTTGCAATATCCCGCGCTTGACTTCTCTTATCCCCGCCAGCCAGCAAGAGGATGATGCGGTCACCGACACGGGTAAAATAGACACGGTATCCGGGACCAAAATGGAAGCGGAACTCTCCAACAC
>CAMFHT010000383.1 GCA_945952245.1 uncultured Rhizobium sp.
GGTACCCCCCTCTGTCCTGCCGGACATCTCCCCCTCAAGGGGGGAGATCGACTCGGGGCCGGCGGTTCTTGCTGATCTCCCCCCCTTGAGGGGGAGATGCCTGGCAAGGCAGAGGGGGGTACTGGTTTGGCATACTCCCGCAGCCTACCCAGAACCCTCAACACCCCTCACGCATGCCCTGCTTCCGCGCTCAGCATGGCCGGCGATATGCCCATGAGCGCCAGCGCGCGCTCGTACTTGTCGTCGAGCTTGGCATCGAAGATCAGGTCTTCGCTGGCCGGGCAGTGGAGCCAGCCATTGTTGGCGATCTCGTTCTCCAATTGCCCGCCGGCCCAGCCGGCATAGCCGAGCAGCATGGTGGCACGCCGCGGGCCACCGCCATCGGAAATGGCGCGGACGATGTCGAGTGTCGCAGTCAGGCAGATATCCTCGCTGACGGGAATGCTCGATTCGCTGTGATAATCATCGGTATGCAGCACGAAGCCGCGGCCCGTCTCCACCGGTCCGCCGGTCTGGATCGGGAAATCCTTCGTCTTCTTGGGCAGCATGATCGCATCGTGCTGGTCGATCATCTTCAGGTGCAGCAGGATATCCGGAAAGGTGATCGGCTGGCGGCGGTTGAGGATGAACCCCATGGCGCCGGCATCCGAATGGGCGCAGACATAGATGACGGTGCGGTTGAAGTTCTCGTCGAACATGCCCGGCATGGCGATCAGGAACTGGCCATCGAGAAAGCCGCGTTCGCGCACGCCCTTCTGCCTGGATTGGATGGCCGAATGTTCCGTGAGCTTCGAGAATGCCATGAAATGCCTCCAGCCCGAAAATTGACGCTTCCTAAAAAGCAAGATGGGGCACTTCCCCCGATCAATCAACCAAAAATGATGAGCATCGATGCCGCAGATCAGGTAAATCGCTTTGACGTGGCAAGGGGCGGGAGACGCGGCGGACATGACGACAGCAAGGCGGGTATCGGCGGTTCTCCTTGCCCTCTCGGGCTTTTTTCTCGGCCTATCGGCTCGCGCCGAAACCAGTGAATGGGCCTTGATCGAGGGCGGACGCATGCGGCTGACCGCCCTTTCCCCCGAAGCCGACGGAACGGTCGAGGCCCTGCTCGAGGTCGAGCCCAAGCCCGGCTGGATCACCTATTGGCGCGAGCCGGGGGCGAGCGGCATTCCGCCCCAGGTGAACCTCGCGGGCGGTGCCACGCTCGTCTCCATGTCCTATCCCGTACCAAAGGTGCTGACGCTCGGCGATCTCACCGATATCGGCTATGACGCACCCGTCGCCTTTCCGCTGACGCTCAAGAAAACCGCGGGTGAGCTGAAGCTCGATGCCTTCATCGGCATCTGCAACGAGATCTGCATTCCCTTCCAGGCCAGCTTTTCGCTGCCGGTTGACGCGGGTTCCGACCCCGCCGAGGCGGCGCGCATCGAGGCGGCGAAAGCCACCCTGCCCGCCGCGCCCTCTTCCGCCTTTGCCGTGAAGGCCGTCCGGCAGTCCGGCGAGGCTCTGTCGCTTTCGCTCACCCTGCCCTCCCCGTCGGAAGACGCGGAAGCGATCCTGACCGGGCCGGAAGGCACTGTCTTTACCGCGAGCGGCAAGGGCCCTGACATCACCGTCCCCATTCCGGGTCTTCCCAAGGGATCGGACGCCAGGACCTATGACTGGCACCTCATCCTGAAGAACGGCGGCCGTGCGATCGAGACCGGAATTCGCCTGGAATAGCTGCTGCCCGCTTCGCTGCCCCTTTCCGGCGGGGTGATTCTTGCCTATGTCTGGCCTGTATCGGCGGCACCTGGACCGCGCAACACGATCATACGAGGAGAGCATCATGACCATTGCCATCGGCGACCGCCTGCCCGACGCGACCTTCAAGGAAAAGACCAAGGACGGCCCGGTCGAGACCACCGTCAAGGACCTGACCGCCGGCAAGAAGACCGTGATCTTCGCCGTTCCGGGCGCCTTTACGCCCACCTGCTCGCTGAACCACCTGCCGGGCTATCTCGACAACCTCGACGCGCTGAAGGCCAAGGGCGTCGACGAGGTCGCCGTCGTCTCCGTCAACGACTGGCACGTCATGGGCGCCTGGGCCGAACACTCCGGCGGCCAGGGCAAGATCCACTTCCTCGCCGACTGGAACGGCGCCTTCACCAAGTCCCTCGGCCTCGACGCCGACCTCTCCGCCGGCGGCCTCGGCGTCCGCGCCAAGCGTTTCTCGATGCTCGTGGAAGACGGCGTGGTGAAGAGCCTCAACGTCGAAGAAAACCCCGGCCAGGCCACGGTCTCCGCCGCTGCGGCGATGCTGGAGCAGGTTTGAGGGTTTAACGAACAGCTGGGAGAAACCCCTGTTCGATGAGCAGGGGTTTCTGCCATTTCTGATGACCGAACATGTTAAACCGCGATCTGAAACTTGATCCCCAAGGCCTTTGCGACACCCATCAGCGTTGAAAGCTTTGGATCCCCGTTCTCGCTCAATGCCTTGTACAGGGCTTCGCGAGTCACGCCGGCCTTTGCGGCGACCTCTCCCATGCCGCGCGCGCGAGCAACCACGCCCAGCGCCTTGGAAATATAACGGGCATCACCGCTTTGGAGCGCGTCGTTGATGAGATCGTTCTGCGCAGCTTCTGTCGTGAAAAACTCGGCGGCGTCGAAAGCAACCGTCTCAATGGTCATGTTTCAGGTCCTTTGCCATTCTCAACGCGGTCGCTATGTCCTGTTCCTGAGAAGACTTGTCTCCGCCGCAGAGCAGGATGATCAGTTCGCCATTTCTCTGCAGGAAATAGAGGCGATATCCAGGGCCGTAATCGATCCGCAGCTCACCGATACCAGAGAAATACTTCACATCGCCAAACAGGCCTGCTTCCAATCTCACCAATCGTTTGGCAATCCTGTCCCTGGCCCGGCTGTCCCTCAGAGACCGGAGCCAATCCAGAAACGAAACAGTCAGCCGGACTTCCATTACCTGTGAACTATAGTTCACATATGAGATATCGTCAATATGCCTACCGCCGCTTGAACGGCTCCATGCCCCGCCGTGCCAGTTCGTCGGCGCGTTCGTTTTCCGGATGACCCGCATGGCCCTTGACCCAATGGAGGGTGACCTTGTGGCGGTTGCGGGCGTCTTCGAGCTGTTGCCAGAGTTCGGCGTTCTTCACCGGCTTCTTGTCGGCGGTCTTCCAGCCGTTCTTCTTCCAGCCGAAGATCCACTTAGAGATGCCGTCCTTCACATAGGCGCTGTCGGTGTAGAGATCGACTTCGCAGGGGCTCTTCAGCGCGTTGAGGGCGGAGATCGCCGCCATGAGTTCCATGCGGTTGTTGGTGGTCTCGGCCTCGCCGCCGAAGAGCTCCTTCTCCACCTCGCCATAGCGCAGGATGGCGCCCCAGCCGCCCGGGCCGGGATTGCCCGAGCAGGCGCCGTCGGTGAACACGTCGACATGTTTCATGGGATCAGATCAGTCCATATTCGGCAAAGTTCTGCACCTGCCGGTGGAAACGCAGCTTGCGGAGATATTCGAGCGGGTCCTTCTTGACGACGAGTGCGCCGGCGGGCGTCGTCAGCCAGTCGTAGAGCCGGGTCAGGAAGAAGCGGAGCGCCGAGCCGCGGGCGAGAACCGGCAGCGCCTCGAGCTCGGCGGCCGAGAGCGGGCGCACCGACTGATAGCCTTCCAGGAGCGCCTTGCCCTTGGTGATGTTGTAGGCGCCATCCTTTTCGAAACACCAGGCATTGAGGCAGATCGAGACGTCATAGGCGAGCAGGTCGTTGCAGGCGAAGTAGAAATCGATCAGGCCCGAGAGATCGTCGCCGATGAAGAAGACGTTGTCGGGGAAGAGATC
>CAMFHT010000384.1 GCA_945952245.1 uncultured Rhizobium sp.
GATCATGAAGGTGCGGTCGAAGGCGATCTTCTCGTTTGCGGCAGCGGCGAGCTTCAACAGGTCCTCCGGGCGCACCCGGTCGATCTTGTTGAGGATCAGGATCTTCGGCTGGTGAACCTCCTTCAGGCCCTCCAGGATCGCTTCCGTATCACCGCGCAAGCCCCGCTCGCTGTCGACCAGAAGCGCGATCAGGTCCGCATCCTTGGCGCCGCCCCAGGCGGTCGTCACCATGGCGCGGTCGAGCCGGCGGCGCGGCTTGAAGATGCCGGGCGTATCCATGAAAACGACCTGCGCGTTTTCGTGGATCGCGATGCCGCGCACGATGGCGCGCGTCGTCTGCACCTTGTGGCTGACGATGGAAACCTTGGCGCCGACGAGCTGGTTCACCAGCGTCGACTTGCCGGCATTGGTGGCGCCGATCAGCGCAACGAAGCCGGAATGGGTGGGACGTTCGGCAACATCGTCTGCGCCTGCCGTCTCGATGTCGTGTTCTTCGGTCATGATCATTCTTCCTCGGCGGAGAGCTTGGGCCAGACGCCTTCGCGCTCCAGCATGCGGGTGGCTGCAACCTGTTCGGCGGCGCGCTTGGAGCGCTCGACGCCCTGCTGCGGTGCAATGCCGGGCACCTCGACCGTCACGGTGAAGCGCGGATCATGATCCGGTCCGCTGCGCCCGTCCACCCGGTAGGTAGGGGTGGCGGCAAATTTCGCGTGCGACCATTCCTGCAACTGGGTCTTGGCATCTCGGCGGCCACTGTCCGGCTGCTGCACGCGGCTCTCCCAGAACTTCAGGATGAATTTTCGGGCGACTTCAAGCCCGCCATCGAGATAGATGGCCGCAATCAGGCTTTCCACCACGTCGGCACGCACGTTCAGCATGCGCTTGCTGGTGATCTTCTTGACGTCGGTGCCGGTGCGGATGAAGCGGTGAAGCTCCATCTCGTCGGCGACGGCGGCACAGGTCGCAGCGCTCACCAGCTGGTTCAGCCGCACCGAAAGCTCGCCTTCCTTCGCCTCCTTGAAGGTGGTGAAGAGATGCTCCGCCACGCAGAGGCCGAGCACCCGGTCGCCCAGGAATTCCAGCCGCTCGTAATTGCCGCCGCGCGACGGCAGGGCGCTGGCATGGGTCAGCGCCCGGTCGAGCCGGTCCTTGTCGGTAAAGCTGTGGCCGATCAGTTTCTCCAGAGCGCCAAGATCTTCCGGCGACAGAGGCTTCGGCTTCATCATCAGTTGACTGCCTTGAACAGGCGGTTCCACCGCATGTTGGACGGCCACTTCCAGATCTCGGCGAACGACGTGTCGTTGCCGATCGAGAAGGTGATGAAGGAGGCGCGGCCGATGAGGTTCTCCGCCGGCACGAAGCCCACGTCGAAGCGGCTGTCACGCGAATTGTCGCGGTTGTCGCCCATCATGAAGAAATGGCCCTCGGGCACGAGGAACTCGCGGGTGTTGTCGCCTTCCGAATCCGGCACCTGGTCGAGCGTGTCGAAGGTCTTGCCGGTGTCGAAGGTCTCGCGGAAGACCGGAACGTCGGTGCCCGGATCACGCTTGTAGTCGGAGGTGAAGGTGCCGTCCGGCTGTTTGGGAACGGGCTGGCCGTTGATCAGAAGCACGCCGTTCGTGACCTGAATGCGGTCGCCCGGCAGGCCGACGACGCGCTTGATGTAGTCGACATCGGGCTCGGAGGGCTTGCGGAACACGACGACATCGCCGCGCGCGGGATCACTGCCGAAGATACGGCCGCTGAAGAGGTCGGGCGAAAAGGGCAGCGAGTACTTCGAATAGCCATAAGCGAACTTGTTCACGAAGATATAGTCGCCGACGAGAAGCGTCGGCATCATCGATCCCGAGGGGATGGTGAAGGGCTGGAAGAGCAGCGTCCGGATGACGACGGCGAGAAGCAGCGCCTCGATGATGACCTTGACGTTTTCCCACAAGGCATTGGGCTTATGAACGGACTGTTCGGACACGCGGAGAAATCCCTTTTCTTATCGATGCCATTCCCGGGCGCAGACGGGAAGCGCCCTGTCGCGGGAATTGCTTTAGAAGCGCCTTCTGTACCGCTTTCCCCTGGCATCGGCAATGCCGAATGGCCGCTGAAACCGGGCTATTCCCTTTATAAAGGGCAGGCCTCGATGATCACAAAGGCCTGCGCATAGGGAAAATCATCCGTAATGGTCAAATGTATGACCGCGTGATGCCCTTCCGGCAGCATGGCCTTCAGACGCGCTTCGGCGCCGTTGGTGAGCTTCATGGTCGGCTTGCCCGAAGGCAGGTTGACGACGCCCATGTCGCGCCAGAACACGCCCTGTGCGATGCCGGTGCCGAGTGCCTTGGCGCAGGCTCCCTTCGCGGCGACGCGCCTGGCATAGGACACAGCGCGGTTCTTGCGGCCATCGGATTTCGCCCGCTCGATATCGGTGAAGCAGCGGTTGGTGAAGCGCTCACCGAACCGTTCGAGCGAGTTCTCGACGCGGCGGATGTCGGTGAGGTCGCTGCCGATGCCGATGATCATGGGATGAATCCTCCGCCTGGTGCCGGGATGGCAGGCTCATGGCGGACGAAACGACCGCGCTTCATGGATGGATTAAGTGGAAATTTTCGCGCGGCTCGTCAAGCGCCGAGACGTCAGACCGTCACCACGCCATCATCGCCACGGCCGAGGCGAGCCCGGGCAACCTTGAGCAGGCGTTCGCGCCGACGGGCCTGGAAGGTGCGGGCGGCGAAATAGATGATGCCGTAGGTGAGCACGCCGGAAAGAAGCGCCGGCGGCACAGCGCCAAGCAGCATGGGCTCGATGACCGGGCGCCAGAGCTCGCTGAACGAGAGCGTATGGTAGAGGTGGTGCAGGTCTATGCCGCCCTCCCCCATGGCTGCCGCAGACCCCAGCATGTAGTTTCCAATCTTCCAGCTGGTGCCCCAGAGAAGCGGAAACGTCAGCGGATTGCCGAACGCCGTGCCGAGCGCTGCGGCGATCATGTTGCCGGCGATCACATAGGCGAGCGCAAAGGACAGGATGAAGTGAAGCCCCATGAAGGGCGTCCAGGAGGAGATGACACCGGCGGCAACACCCGCCGCAATGGCATGCGGCGTGGCGTTGAGGCGCAGGATCCGCATGGCAAAATATCGGAACGGACGCAGGAATCCCTTTCGCGGCCAGACGAGCGCGGCGATCTTTTCCCTAAATCCGGACTTATTTCTGCGACGGAACAGCATGGTGTTCATGTAGCTTCAAGAGGTGACCAAAACAAGACAATCACCCCGTGTCGACCCCGGAAATTCCACTTCGTTTAGACGATGGTTAAAGACGGTTTGAGCGCGTCCTGCGCTTGCACCCGTCTTCCGGGCCCCTGTTGCGAAGACCATCATGGCCTTCCCATGGCCGGGCCAGTTGCCCGACCGTGTCGTGCGGGAGAAAGGCAGGCTTACAGAGGCTTGCGGAACAGGCCCTGATCGACCTGGCGCTGACGGTATTCGAAGTCGTAGCGGTCGATGCTGTCGTTGAGGTAGGCCATTTCGCGTTCCTGAACGGTGGGGACGCGGAGGTTGCGGGCCAGCTTCTTGAGAGAACCAAACATGGTGTAGCTCCTTTGTTTCAATCGGTTTATCTGCGAACATATGTAAGGGATGGTGGGCAAAAGCACCAACGCTAGCTCGCTCTGGCAGCCATGCACTCAACGCATAGACTCCACATTTTTTGCCAATTATTTACACATTTTTGCACTGCTGCGATGCAATATGCTTATTATTGCGGCAGCGAAGGCCAACAGGGTTAAAACCGGGTTAAGATCTTGGCGAAGCACGGAAATGCAAAAGCC
>CAMFHT010000385.1 GCA_945952245.1 uncultured Rhizobium sp.
CCCGGTCAAGCGGCACTGCCGGGCCGCTGGCAAGACCGGCGTCAACAGCTGCCTGAAGCTCGGCAATCGCTTCCAGGCGCGCCCGGTCGCGTCGGATCAAATCGCGCACATAGTCACTGGAATTCGCGTAGCGGCCCGACTTGGTCTGGTCTTCGACCCAGGATTTCATCGGGTCCGGCAGCGAGATGTTCATGGTGCCCATGGCGGTCTCCTTCATCGGAGAAGTTATGGCAAAGATTGCCAATGGGCAAGCATCAGCGGTACTGCGACTGGCAATCGGTCGTTTAGTGACTGAAGGTAAGACTGCAACGGCCTCTGATCGGCTATGCCCGTGTTTCGACCGAGGATCGGACCCCCCTGCCCCAATCGCAGGCCCTGATATCCGCGGGCTGCGCCGAAATCCATGAGGAACAAGCTTCGGGCGGAAGTCGCACGCGGCCGGTGCTGGCCCGTGTGCTGGAACGGATCGGCAAAGGCGACACGCTGGTCGTCGTGCGGATCGACCGGCTGGCGCGGTCGCTGTCGCACCTGCTGGAGGTGATCGAGCGGCTGGAGGCCAAAGGCGCTTTTTTCCGCTCGCTGACCGATCCGATCGACACGTCCTCACCGCAGGGCAAGTTCACCCTGCAAGTTCTGGGCGCCGCGGCGGAGTTCGAGCGCGCCCTGATCCGCGAACGCACCAAGGCGGGGCTGGCCTCGGCGCGCAGCAAGGGGCGGATCGGCGGCAACCCGGGACTGCGCGCCCGCGATCCCGCGGCGCTTCGCAAGGTGCGGCTGGCGCGGCAAGACGGTTACATGGATCGCCTCAACGAAACGGCGCAAGACTGGGTACCCCATGTCCGCCGCCTGCGGCCCGACATGGCCTGGGAGGACGTGCTGCGGATCGTCAACGCCCCCTTGCCCCGCGAGCGGCATTGGACGCAAAGCCGCCTGCTGCGCGCCGTGAATGCCTATGTGCGCGACGGCTTCTTGCCCGAATCTGTACTGGGCCGCGCCGGCCGACGAGAAACCGACGACCGCCTACCCGCCATCGTTGCCGCCATCAAGGGCGCGGATCCCGACATCACGCTTCAGGCGATCTGCACGCGGCTGGAAGCGATGCGCGAGCGCACGCCTCGCGGGCGGACTAGCTGGCAGCCGTCATCCGTAAAGATGCTGCTGGAGCGGGCTGAGAGGCTGGGTCTCCTTCAGTAGAGTTTCGCGCACGTGGAAGAACCGTGAACCGCGTGGCGACCTTTCTAGTGTTTAGTGGTACCATTAGGCACAAAATCTGGAAAAGCCTTGCGCGAATCTGAGCTGTCAGGCAATAGTCTCGAAAAATACCGCGCGGTCATATAAAAATCGCGCCCACGGATCGAGCAGGGCATGACCGAGATAGACAAAGACCTAGACGTCGCCATTGGCCACTACGCCGAACTCTTGGCTTCAAACCTGCATGCACAACGTGCAGCGCACTTCCCTCCCGACGCAAAGAAGGTGATGCGCAGCCTAACGAGTGGTGAAGCGGCCGAGTTGCTTGGTGTCGATCACACCTACCTTCGCAAACTTCATCGAGAAGGCAAGATCACGGACGTCGAGACAACGGCCGGCAGCCACCGCCGCTATACCCTAGACGATGTCTGGGAGATCAGACAAAGCCTCGAGGCGAATGCCAAGAAGCCAGGTACCTACGTGCCGGGTCGTCGGGAGGGCGATGAGTTACAGGTTGTTTCGGTTGTGAACTTCAAGGGTGGTTCGGGCAAGACTACGACTTCAGCACACCTTGCACAGAGGCTCGCGTTCAAGGGCTATCGGGTGCTGGCAATCGATCTGGATCCGCAGGCATCCTTGTCCGCCCTGCACGGGATCCAGCCGGAGCTGGACCTTATGGAAGGCGGGACACTGTACGATGCTGTCCGCTATGACGATCCTGTTCCGGTTTCCGAGGTCATTAGGAAGACCTACATCCGCGGCCTGGACCTCATTCCAGGCAACCTTGAGCTCATGGAGTTTGAGCACGAAACACCCGCCGCTATCCAGCGTGGCGGTGCCCGCGCATTCTTCGCGAGGGTCCGTGATGCACTCGACAGCGTCGAAAGCGACTATGATGTGGTCGTGATCGACTGCCCTCCGCAACTGGGCTTCTTGACCATGTCTGCCCTCTCCGCGTCCTCAGGGGTCTTGGTTACGGTCCACCCCCAGATGCTGGACCTCATGTCCATGTCGCAGTTCCTTCGGATGACGGCCGACTTGTTGGGCGTGATCCGCGATGCAGGCGCCAACCTTCGGTTCGATTGGCTCCGGTTCCTGCCGACCCGCTACAAGGTGGGCGACGCCCCACAGACCGAAGTCATCGCCTTCATCCGCGGACTCTTCGGGCGTTCGGTGCTGACCAATCACATGGTGGAGTCGACGGCGATATCGGATGCCGGGCTGACCAAGCAGACCTTGTATGAGGCAGACAAAAAGGACTTCACGCGCCAGACCTTTGACCGCGCCATCGAATCCATGAATGCCGTCAACGACGAGATCGCGGCGATCATCCAGAGCACGTGGGGACGCAATGGCAAGAAAGCCTAAACTGGGACTGCCATTGCAGACCTTGCGCAATGCCCCTGACGCTCTTGAGGGGCGTAGGCTGCGGGGCGGCGTGTTCGAGATCGAGCCTGACCATGTCGAGACTGTGGGCAGGCTGGATGACCGTCTCCAAATCGAGATTGCTGGGCTGAAGGCGTCAATCTCCCGAAGCGGCCAACGGGTGCCGATCCTCGTGCGACCTCTCGAAGGTGATCGCTATAGCCTGATTTACGGTCGCCGTCGGCTTGAGGCTTGCCGCGAACTCGGGATCAAGGTCCGTGCGATCGTAACTGAGATGGACGGAGATCAGGCGCTTAGGGATCAACTGCTCGAGAACCAAGAACGACGTGACCTGAGCTTCATCGAACGTGCCTTGGTCGCGGCGGCTTTGCTCAATGGCGATCATCTGGGAGAGGCCGAACGCACCAACAAGGGTGTGGCAGAGGTTCTAGGACTTACCGAAGCTGGTGTTTCGCAGCTGTTAAGTGTCGTCCGCGCGGTTGGCGAGAGCCTCGTCCTAGCAATCGGTGCTGCGCCAGGTATCGGTCGGCCTCGTTGGGAGGAGCTCAAGAAGTCACTGGGCGATGCATCTGTGGACCGGGAGAACCTCGCTGCGGTAGCCGTAGAGGCCAGGTCCTCTCACTCCGGTGGACCTGACGAAAAGTCGGACTCCGCGTTCCTTGCCGTCCTCTCCTCAGTGGTGGACGCAGAGCGACCGACCCGCCCATCAAGTCCCCGACGGGCGCCCAGTGTGGCCATTCCGGGTGTTGGGGCTGCAACTATCGCGACAGGGCGCCGAGGTCGACAGTTCAAGCTCGAGCTGAAGGCTGAGGACAGAGATTTTGTCAGCTGGCTCGAGGGCAAGGCCCCGCAGCTGATCGCTGAGCTTCACGAGCGCTGGAAGCGCAAGGAAGACTGAGGAAGAGCAACAACCAAAAAGGAGGCACGAGACAGGCAGAAAAGAAAAAGGCCCCGAGAAGCAAGCTTCACGAGACCTTTCTTAGGTTTCGCACGGGACCAGCCCGCTACAAAACTCAGTTTTCGCACTTCTGAATGTAGCGATCTGGCCCCTTTCCCGCAAGCGCAAAGCGATTCGCGGGCCAGGGAAATTTTGCCTTCGTGATTGACATCATGGAGTACACACCGATTTCGCCGTTTATGCGGCCGATCTCGTATGCCCATCTGCGCGTGGTCG
>CAMFHT010000386.1 GCA_945952245.1 uncultured Rhizobium sp.
CGCGCATCAGCTCGTGGATCGAATAGAAGCTCGCCCGGATGGAATAGGCGGTCAGGACGAGACCGACGGCATCGCGCGAGAGAAGCTCGCGGCAGATGTCCAGCATCAGCGGCAGGTGTTCGAAGAGGTGCCAGACCTCGCCATTCGGCCCGCGTCCGAACTTGGGCGGATCGGTAAGGATGATGTCGTAGCGGTTGCCGCGGCGCTCCTCGCGCTGGATGAACTTCATTGCGTCCTCGCAAATCCAGCGGATGGGCGCGCGGTCGAGACGGCTGAGCGCCTGGTTTTCCTTGGCCCAGCCGATAGCCTTCTTGGACGCATCCACATGCGTGACCTCGGCGCCCGCGCGCGCCGCGACCAGCGATGCGACGCCCGTGTAGCCGAAGAGGTTCAGAACCTTGAGCGGACGGCCCGCCTGTTCCACCCGCTCCTTCATCCAGCTCCAGTGGACGATCTGCTCCGGAAACACGCCGACATGCCGAAAGGAGGTGAAGCGGCCGAGGAAATCCACGTCCAGCAGCGAGAGCGGCCAGGTTTCACCGAGCGCCTCGCGCGGGAACCGCCAGCGGCCCGTTCCTTCCTCATCCGTATCGCCGGTAAAGACGGCATCGACCTTTTCCCAGACATGCGCGGGAAGGCTTGGACCCCAGAGCGCCTGCCCCTCCGGGCGCACGATACGGTAGTCGCCATACTGCTCGAGCTTCAGCCCGTTGCCGCTATCGATCAGGTGAAAATCACCCGCGCCCTTGCTTTCGAGGATGACGGGAACGCGTTCAGCCGGCCGGTCGCCGTGGCGTGCCTTGAGCTGGCGGGCTGGTGCCGCATCGGTCTCGGCTGCCCGCGAAGCTTCCGGGACCCGAGCAGGCCGCGCTGCCGCCGCTTTTTCCGAACGGCGCGGCTCGTCGCGGCGGACCGGCGCCGTGTCGCGGACGGGGCGCGCACCCGGCTTTGCGCCACGGGCAGGACCGTCACCGCGCTTTCCTGCGCTGCTCGCGCCCGGATGCCTGGAGCCTGGGCGGCCTTGCTTGTTCTTCACGGGGCTGATCTTTCCTTCGGTTCGGTTCAGCCGGGCAGATAGCACTCAAACCAGCGCTTGGCAAAGCGGACCCGTCTCAGGCCTCTATCTGTCGAACCGGTGCAGCGGAAACCGGCGTCTGCGGCTTTGCCGTCTGCCATTTGCGGTTTTCCTCGCTCAGCCGATGCGCCCGGCGGCGGTGCTTGCCCTGGGCGAGCCAGGTGACCACCGAGCCGATCAGCATGCCGATCACGAGAGCGACGAACAGGAAGAGAAAGAAGGGCGCGTGGAGCGAAAGCACGCTGTCGTCTGGCCGGAAGGGATTGAGCGCAAGCGTGATGCTCTGCCGGTTGGCGACGGAAAGCAGGATGAGCACGATTGCCAGGGGGAGGAGAATGACGATGTTGACGGCTTTCCTGATCACGGGATCCCTCTCCGGCTGCGGAAGCCGGGCGCACGCCCGAGCATCCTTCATGGCAATGGCTGCGGCCCTGTGAGCGTACCGCTTGCTGTCCAATATAATACGCGCGCCGGCTACCTCAAGCGGTGAAACCGCCACAGTTTACGGACCTAATCGGGATCAGAGGCAGGGACGATGCAACCCTCAGTCGGAATCGCCTTCGTCATCGGCCTGGCCGGGATTGAGGCGCTCGCGCAGTTCCTTGCCGGTCTTGAAGAAGGGCACCCATTTCTCCTCGACGAAGACGCTGTCGCCGGTACGCGGGTTGCGGCCCGAGCGCGACGGGCGGTTTTTCACCGAGAATGCGCCGAATCCGCGCAGTTCCACTCGGTTTCCGGCTGCCAGGGCATCCGTGATCTCATCCAGCACGGCGTTGACGATGTTTTCGACATCGCGGTGATAGAGATGCGGGTTACGGGCTGCAACAATCTGCACCAGTTCCGATTTGATCACGTTTTCCCCCCGAGGAAACTGTTGATGTTCAATGCTATTTAACCTGCCAAACGGAAAGAAGACCGTCAAGGAACAACTTGCCCTCGACAAGTCTCTGAAGTTGTCCCGAAGGCAGAACCGTATCCAGGCCCGAGGCGCGGATGATGGCCCCCGCCATGCCCCCCACGCCGAAGAAGCCGCCGGCTGGCTTCGCTTCCCAATCCACGATCTCGAGCTTGTCGTCAACGCCGCGGCTCTTGAGATAGGCGCGAATTTCGTCCTCGCCGCCGAGTTCGTCGACGAGCTTCTCCTTCAGCGCCTGCCGGCCCGTGAGAATGCGTCCGTCCGCCAATCTCAAAACCTCCGTCCGCGGCAGCTTTCGGCGGTCGGCGACGAGATCGACGAACCAGGCATAGCTGTCGTCGATCATCTGCTTGATCATGACCTTCGCCTCTTCCGGTGGCGTGTGGAAGGGCGACGGCTCGGCCTTCAGCGGCGAAGACTTGATCTCCTCCAGCGAGACGCCGATCTTGTCCAGCAGGGGTTTTGCCTGCGGGTATTCGAAGATCACGCCGATCGAGCCGGTGATGGAGCTTTCGCCCGCGATCACCCGGTCGCCGGCGACCGCGACCATGTAGCCTGCGGAGGCGGCAAGCGTGCGGACGTCGGAGACGACGGGCTTGTTCTTGGCGACCGCGCGGATCGCCTTGAAGATGCGCTCGCCGCCATAGGTCGTCCCGCCCGGCGAGGAGATCGAGACGATGAGGCCCTTGACCGCTGGCGATTCCTGGATGGTCTTCAGCCGGTCGAGCAGCTCCTGGTCGTCCTGGATGATGCCTGAGAGCGTCACGCGGGCAATATGAGCCTGGCCGCGCTCAAGACCAGGGCTCGCATAGCGGACCGCGAGGCCGACCAGACCGGCGAAGAAAAGGAAGGCGAGCACCCGCCAGAACGTAACCTTGCGCCTCAACTTGCGGCGATCGACGAGACTTGCCGGATCCATGCTCTGCACCCTCTGTTATGCTTTGCCGCACGCCTTGAACGGCGCGCTTTGCATCTCCATGTTTTCTGGTAGCATATGTCTCGGTTCGCCTCTTGCTTTATTTTTTCCATAATGGAAAGCGATAGACGGTGCCTGTCCGGCACGCGCGGACCCGGCGCAATGCGGCAGCCGGCCATCCAGATCTGGGAATTTCTTTGTGAACATGATGTCCAATGCGCCCGTCCGGGACAGTCAGCATCTTTTCGACGCGCGTTACGCGACGGCCCTGTCGCATTCTCGTCGCGTGAAGCGGCTGAAGGTCATCCTGCCGCTCCTGGCGCTTGCGATCTCGCTGGCCTTCATCGCGGTTTCGATCGTGCGCACCTATCTGCCCGAAAACATCAAGGTGGGCGGCGTCAAGATCGAGAACGGCAAGATCGTGATGGAGAAGCCGGCGGTTTCGGGCCGAAATGCCGATGGCATCAACTACACCATGCTAGCCGAGCGCGCGCTGCAGGATATCAAGGACCCGGATCAGATCACGCTTCAGACCATCAAGGCCTCGGTTCCGGTGAGCTCCGACGTGCTGGCGAGCATCGCGGCGATCGAGGCGCTCTATAACCGTGCGCAGGACAATCTGGTCCTGACCCAGCCCTTCACCATCAACCTCTCCTCCGGCATCGATGCCAAGTTCCAGTCTGCCACGCTCGACGTGAAGGGCGGGCGCATGGAGTCGAAGACGCCCGTCTCGATTGCGACAAAGTCCGCCTCCATCCTTGCCGAAAGCATGAAGATGACGGATAAGGGGCGAACCATTAT
>CAMFHT010000387.1 GCA_945952245.1 uncultured Rhizobium sp.
CCCTCATAGAAGTCACGGCCCGCGATCATGCCGGCGGTCACGGCGAATTCCCGCTCCAGGCATGATTTGAGATCGGGCGCGATGCGCCCCTGCCGGTAGAGATCCAGCGTGACCTTCAGGCTGGTCGGCGATTTGGAAAGAAGCGTCGTACGGGTCGCGGACGCAAAGGGATCGTTTTCCGACGCAAGGGCGCCGAGAACGCCTTCGATGCTGTCACGGCCGAAGCAGCGGTCGATGAGCGCCAGCCGCTCCGCGGGAATGGAGGGTTGCGGCTCCTCCGCGAACCGGGCGATCACGGCCGAAACGGTCTCATGCCCCGCGGCGGGGTCGAGCTCGGCAAGTGCCGCCTGAAGTCCGGGAAGCCGCTCTTCCGGCACGAAGTGATCCGCCATGCCGGCGAGAATGGTCTCGCAGGGGCCGCAATTCACGCCCGTCAGCGCCACATAGGTGCCGAAATGGCCGGGGCGGCGGGTCAGAAGCCATGACGCCCCGACGTCCGGGAAGAAACCGATGCCGGCTTCCGGCATGGCGAACTTCGTCCGTTCGATGACCACGCGGTGGCTTGCATGCGCGGCCAGCCCCACGCCGCCACCCATGGTAATGCCGTTCCAGATGGAGACGACGGGCTTTGCGAACCGGCTCAATCGCTCGTCGAGCAGGTATTCCTCCCGCCAAAAGGTTTCCGGCAAGTCCTCGCCCACCTTGCCCGCATCATAGAGCGCGCGGATGTCGCCGCCCGCGCAGAAGGCGCGGTCGCCGGCGCCGATCATCCAGATCACGCGGACGGTCCTGTCTGATTCGAAGGCATCCAGTGCCTTCTCCATCTCGCGCACCATCACCAGGGAAAGACTGTTCAGCACCTTCGGACGGTTGAGCAGGACATGGCCGAGGCTTCCCTCGCTGCTCACGACCAGTTCCGGTTCCGGGGCTGTGGTCTCGCTCATGCCTGCCTCCCGACGATGCCGCGGGCGATGATCAACCGCATGATCTCGTTGGTGCCCTCCAGGATCTGGTGGACGCGCAGATCCCGCACGATCTTCTCGATCCCGTAATCGGCAAGATAGCCATAACCGCCGAGCATCTGCAGGGCCTGGTTCGCCACTTCGAAGGCACGGTCGGTCACGTGGCGCTTGGCCATGGCGCAGAGCCGCGTTGCATCGGGATCGCCGCCATCCAGCGCGCCCGCCGCCCGCCAGAGGAAGGTACGGACCACTTCGAGATCGGTTTCCATGTCCGCCAGCCGGAACTGCAACGCCTGGAAGTCGAGGATCGCCTGCCCGAAGGCGCGGCGTTCGCGCATATAGGAAAGCGCCTTGTCGAAAGCCGCCTGCGCGCCGCCGAGAGCGGCTGCGGCAATGTTGAGACGCCCGCCGTCGAGCCCGGCCATGGCGAAGCGGAAGCCCTCGCCCTCCTGGCCGAGAAGGTTCGAAGCCGGCACGCGCACCTTGTCCAGCATGACGGCGCGGGTCGGCTGGGCGTTCCAGCCCATCTTGCGCTCGTTGGCGCCGAAGGAAACGCCTTCCATGTCGGCGGTGACGAGGAAGGCGGAAATGCCCCTCGGACCATCCGCGCCTGTCCGCGCCATCACGAGGTAGAGGCCAGCCGCCCCTGCGCCGGAGATGAACTGCTTCTGGCCGGTGAGGATGTAATCCTCGCCATCGCGAGTCGCCCGGGTCTTGAGTGCCGCCGCATCGGAACCGGAGCCGGGTTCTGTCAGGCAATAGCTCGACAGCACGTCCATGCTCATGAGGCCGGGCAGGAAGCGGGTCTTCTGTTCCGGCGTTCCATAGCGGTCGATCATGCCGGCAACCATGTTATGGATCGAAACATAAGCGGCGATGGACGGGCAGCCGCGGGCGAGCTCCTCGATGATGACGGCGGTGTCGAGCCGGGTGAGGCCAGTGCCACCCTGTTCCTCGCTCACATAGATGCCGGCCATTCCGAGGCTCGCCGCCTTGCGCAGCACGTCGACCGGGAAATGTTTGGCCTGATCCCATTCCAGCGCATGCGGTGCGATTTCTTCCGCTGCAAAGGCGCGCGCCATGTCCCGGATCGCGGCCTGTTCCTCGCTGAGCGCGAAATCCATGCTTCCTCCTTGCGGACTGGATGGTCCGCTCCTCATCCCCGAGCCTTTGCATTGCACAAATTTTCGCACCGTTATACGGGTAATTTTCCGCTGTCATTGTGCAGGAATTCACATGCTGAAGCCGTTCGACTGGGACCTGTTGCGCTCCTTCCTCGCGGTTGCCCGCAGCGGCAAGCTCACGGCCGCTGCCCGGCGGCTGAAGGTCGATCATTCCACCCTGTCGCGCCGGATCGCCGCCCTCGAAACGTCGCTCAAGGCGAAATTGTTCGACAAGAGCCTGAACGGCTACACGCTCACATTGGACGGCGAGCGTCTGCTTGCGGAGGCCGAGCGGATCGAGGCAACCGTCATGGGCATCCAGAACGAGATTGCCGCGGAAAGCACCGAGGTTTCGGGAAGCGTGCGGATCGGCACGCCGGATGGATTCGGCACCAGTTTCCTCGCCTCTCGAATTGGCGCTTTGTCTGCCCGTCATCCGCATCTCGAAATCGAGCTCGTCGCCGTGCCGCGCAGCTTCAGCCTTTCGCGCCGCGAGGCGGATATCGCGATCGGCCTCTCCAATCCGGGCACTGGCAGGCTCCATTCGGAGAAGCTGACCGATTACGAACTCGGCGTCTTCGGCGCGGCATCGCGGGTGAGCGACTGGAGCCATATCCGCGATGCGGCAGATCTCGCGGGCAAACCCTTCGTCAGCTATATCGACGACCTGATCTACAGCCCGGAACTCGATTACCTTCCATTAATCGCCCGGGGGATCACGCCGCGCCTGAAAAGCTCGAACCTGATGGCGCAGGCCGAGGCGATCGCATCGGGCGCGGGGCTTGGCGTCCTCCCCTGCTTCCTCGCGAATCGCGATCCGCGATTTGTCAGAATACTTGCCGGAGATATAAGGCTAATCCGAACATTATTCATGACTGTACACGCTGACATGCGTAATTTGGCAAGAGTTAAAGCAACTACCGATTTTATAAGAAACTCTATTCAGAAAGAGAAACAAATTTTTATCGATTAGATTCGGTTGTTTAAATGCATTCACCTGCCAAACGGCATTTTGACTGTATTGACAATAAATTACTTCACCACCCACTCTCTTCACAAAAGCGTGAGCATCGGCTCGCAAAACAAGGGTGCTTCTGAGAGCAGGCAGAAGGCACCCGAGAGGTGGAACATGGAGACTGAACTGGACCTGCCGAAAATGCAGCACACCGAACCTATGGAAAAGGAGCAATCCGGCACTGCCAAGCTGGATGTCCTTCTACGCGACAAGCTCCCTGCATTCTCCAAGGCGGAGCGCCGCCTTGCGACCTATTTCCTGAACAACATCAACGGCCTCCAGTTCGAGACGGGGGCAAGCATCGCGCGCGCTGTCGGTGTCAGCGAAATGACGGTCAGCCGCTTCATCCGCACCATCGGCTTCGACAATCTCAAGCGGCTGAAGCATTCGCTCCGGCTGGATACGGTGCAGCGGATCGAGGAGGTCGATGACTACATGGCGCGCTTCCAGCTGCGGGGGCCGCGGCAGAAGGAGCGCCGTGAAAGCCCGCCGCTCGAACCCCACGCCCTGGCGCGCGCCCATTCCCTCACGGCCACACCGACCTCGC
>CAMFHT010000388.1 GCA_945952245.1 uncultured Rhizobium sp.
AATTAAGGATTTTCCGGACGATTTAACCTTTCGTTAGGACCTCGACGTAAACCGGGCGCTAACCACGCCGAGGAAAGGCAGCGACGAAGGCCGTTGATGATCGTGCCCGGATGCCAGGATTTTTCGGTTTACCTTTACGTGCGCGTTAGCTAGCATCCACGGCAGACGGACCGTCTTTCAGGAATTGCTTTGACACGCCCTTGCCGCGCAAGCACGATTTCGGGGAAGACCGTCTGAGTCTGCATTGGGAGTAGAGGACATCTTGGGAGGATGCCGATGATCTTTAAGACCGCGCTGGCAGCCGCGCTGCTGCTGGCCACCACCACCGCATACGCAGCAGAACCGATCGAGGGAAACTGGAAGACCGCGAGCGGCGAAACCGCCGAGATCGCCAGCTGCGGCTCGAGCTTCTGCGTGACGCTGAAGACCGGCAAATATGCCGGCAAGAAGATCGGCAAGCTCGCCGGCACCGGCGGCAGCTATTCCGGCGAAATCACCGACCCCAAGGACGACAAGACCTACAGCGGCTCCGGCAAGGTTTCCGGCAATTCGCTGAAGATGAAGGGCTGCGTGCTGATGATCCTCTGCAAGTCGCAGACCTGGACGCGGCTTTGATGGGGCAACTTTGGTACGCCTGATCTGTGCCGCCTGATACCTGGCTTTAGCTGATGTTGTGCCTGTGGCCCCCTCACCTGGCTGCCGCCATCCTCTCCCCGCTGGGGAGAGGAGACTCGCGGGGCCGGCGGCATTCCCCCTCTCCCCAGCGGGGAGAGGGTCCGGCAGGGGGTGAGGGGGCTCCGAGCGCAACACCTGCGGTGAAGCAACCCGTCCTGGAAACCGCGAGCGATCACGATGCCCTCAACGGTGCGCTTGCGTCAAAAGCCTGACGACAAGCCAAGAGCCTCTTGCCCTCAATCCCGCGCCTTCTGCCCGAACAGCACCGCCTGTGCATCCTTGTCCTTCGACAGATCCGCAGCCTTGGCGCGCTCTTCTTTGCCCACCTCGATGCCGCGCTTGACCGCCGGTCGCGCCATCATGGTTTCGAACCAGCGCTTCAGATGCGGGAAGTCGTCGAGGTTCTGGCCCTGCCGCTCGTAGGGGATGATCCAGCCGATGCAGGCCATGTCGGCGATCGAGTATTCGCCGGCAAGGAACGGGTGCTCGGCCAGCCGCTTGTTCATGACGCCGTAGAGCCGGTTGCACTCGTTGGTGTAGCGGTCGATGCCGTAGGGCACCTTTTCCGGTGCGTACTGGCGGAAGTGGTGCGCCTGCCCCGCCATGGGGCCGAGGCCGCCGATCTGCCAGAAGAGCCATTCCTCGACGGCCACCCGCTGGCGCTCGTCCTGAGGATAGAAGTTGCCGAACTTGCGCCCGAGATATTGCAGGATCGCGCCGCTTTCGAACACGGAGATCGGCTCGCCGCCGGGGCCGTCATGATCGACGATCGCCGGCATGCGGTTGTTCGGCGAGATCTTCAGGAAGTCCGGCGCGAACTGCTCGCCCTTGCCGATGTTGACGTATTTCACCTCGTAGGGAACGCCGAGTTCCTCGAGCAGGATGGTGATCTTCCAGCCGTTCGGGGTGGGCCAGTAGTAGAGATCGATGGGCTTCGTCATGCTTTCGTCCTCGCCGGGTTTCTCAGGGGAAGACATAGGCATCCCCTCCCCGCGCCTTCAAGCTGAACGGAAGATGAACCCGGCTCTCAGGGCGCATTCAGTCCGCCGCGCCTAGAGTGATCTCAACGATCAACACTGTCTCCTCGGGTTCTCAAGATGTCCGTGATCCTTCGCCGCCTCACCATACTGGCGCTTTCCTCGGTCCTCTTCGCCATCGCCATGACCAGCGCGGTCCAGAGCAGCCGCCGGGAGGTCAACCGTTACGAACCGCTGATCAGCTGCAGCCCGGTTTCCGGCTACAAGTGCCTGTCCTCGCTCTGAGCTTTCGTCCGGCCCTGGACGGCCTTCAATGTCGTTTGCCTGTTAGAAAGAGCGCACTATAATAGCGCATGGAAAAACGAATCTCTGCCGCCATCAATCCCGCCTTCATTTCCCCGCCGCCCGCAGAGCCCCGGCAATTCACGGATGCCGGCGAGGCCGTGGATGCGCTGACCGCGATATACGAGCGCAACACCGGTTTCCTGACCGACGCCTTCCAGCGCTTGAGTGCCGGCGAGCCGGTTCAGGGCCGCTACCGCGCCTGCTACCCGCTGGTCAGCCTGGAAACCAACAGCTTCGGCCATGTGGATACGCGCCTTTCCTACGGCCATGTGACGGCGCCGGGGGTCTACACCACCACCGTGACGCGCCCGCAGCTTTTCCGTCATTACCTCAAGGAACAGCTCGGCCTGCTGATGCGCAATCACGGCGTGCCGGTGACCGTGTCGGAATCCGCGACGCCCATTCCGCTGCACTTCGCCTTCGGCGAAGGCGCACATGTGGAAGCGGCTGCCGCCTCGCTGATGGACCTGCCGCTGCGCGACATCTTCGACGCGCCGGACCTGACCACGACCGATGACGAGATCGCCAATGGCGACTACATTCCGCCGCCAGGCGAGCCCTCGCCGCTTGCGCCCTTCACTGCCCAGCGCATCGACTATTCGCTGGCGCGCCTCAGCCACTACACCGCGACCTCTGCGGACCACTTCCAGAACTTCGTGCTGTTCACGAACTACCAGTTCTATGTGGACGAGTTCTGCACTTACGCCCGCGATCTGATGGCCAAGGGCGGAGAAGGTTATACCGCCTTCGTCGAACCCGGAAACATCGTGACCTCGGCCGGCTCCGCGGAACCGGACGTGCCCGGAACGCTCGCGCGCCTGCCGCAGATGCCGGCCTATCATCTCAAGAAAAAAGGCCATGCGGGCATCACGCTCGTCAACATCGGCGTCGGTCCTTCCAATGCGAAGACGATCACCGACCATATCGCGGTTCTGCGCCCGCATGCCTGGCTGATGCTCGGGCACTGCGCCGGCCTGCGCAACAGCCAGCGGCTCGGCGATTACGTGCTTGCCCATGCCTATGTGCGCGAAGACCACGTGCTGGACGACGACCTGCCCGTCTGGGTGCCGATCCCGGCGCTTGCCGAGGTGCAGCTCGCGCTCGAAGATGCGGTGGAAGAGGTGACGGGATACGAGGGCTATGAGCTCAAGCGCATCATGCGCACCGGCACCGTCGCCACCATCGACAACCGCAACTGGGAACTGCGCGACCAGCGCGGCCCGGTGAAGCGGCTCTCGCAGTCGCGCGCCGTCGCGCTCGACATGGAAAGCGCCACCATCGCCGCCAATGGCTTCCGCTTCCGCGTGCCCTACGGCACGCTGCTCTGCGTCTCCGACAAGCCGCTGCACGGCGAGCTGAAACTGCCGGGCATGGCGACGGCCTTCTACAAGACCCAGGTTGCCCAGCACCTGCAGATCGGCATCTGCGCCATGCAGAAACTCGGCGCCATGCCCCCCGAAAAGCTGCACTCCCGCAAGCTCAGGAGCTTCTTCGAGACGGCGTTTCAGTAGAAACTTGCAAGCGTCCATATATTAGCTTACCTTCATCCGCAGGAAAGGTTGGCATTATGGGTGTGGAGCTGAACATTGATGCCGAGGTGGTCAAGCGTGTCCGCCGTCTGGCTGCGGCCGGAAGCGAAGCACTTGCCGTTGCGGCTGCGCTGAAAGAATGGCTCGAAGT
>CAMFHT010000389.1 GCA_945952245.1 uncultured Rhizobium sp.
GCTGCTGCTGGTTCTCAAACCGGTGCTGCCCGCCGCGTTACCCGCTGCCAGCGGGGCGGCGATCTTGCCGGCGCAGAACATGAAGGGATGATTGAAGGCGAGGATGCGCGCGACGACACCCAGGGGCTGTCGGAGCGTCATGTTGATGACGTCCGGCCCCATCGGGATAGTCTCGCCCTTCATCTCCGTCACGAGCCCAGCGAAATAGTCGAGCTGCGCGGCGGCGATCGTGGCATCCCCCATCATTTCCCGAATCGGATTGCCGCAATTGGCTGCGTCGAGGGCCGCGAGTTCGCGCGCATTGGCACGGACGACGGCAGCGACTTCTTTCAGCAGACGGGCCCTTTCGAGCGGGGCAAAGCCGCGCCAGGAGAGAAAGGCCTGTCGTGCGGACTTGACCGCGGCATCGACGTCGCTGGCGCCAGCCTCCGCCACCTCGGCGATCGGCTCGTCGAGTCCCGGATTGGACGTTGCGGCGTAGCGCCCCGATACCGGATGGCGCCATTCACCCCCGTAGTAGAGGCTGCGGCCGGCCGGAGCTGGCTTGTCGAGCATAAGAAGACCCCAATGCGTTTCCAGGGCTCTTGCTCCGGCCCTCCAAGCTCAGTTTCGCGCAGCGCCGCCGGCGCTTCCAAGACTTTATCCCTTGGGCACCCAAGCCGATATGATCGTTCGGGCTCGCCGTTGGGTTCAGCTGCCCGCAGCCGCCATTTCCGCCTCGGTGTCGTCCTGCTCCATGCCGTCGAGCAGCGCGATTTCCTCATTGGAGGCGCCGAGCCTGCGCCAATCGTCGCTCTTGGGAACAATGCCCTGATAGGAACGCAGCTTCGCCTGCGGGATATGCGGCTCGACGAGACCGAGCGGGGCAGCGCCGGCGGCATGCTTGCGCGCTGCATCGATCATCACCCGGCGGAACTGCACGATCGCGATGTCGCTCGCGCCGAGGCGCTCGCTGGTACGGTCGGCGATCGGGCCCATCGACTCCCACATCATGATGTCCTGGTTGGGAATTCCGGGCACGCCGGTGAAATCCCCCAGCTTCATCGCCTTGCGGTCCTGCAGGTAGTTGTTCTCCCGCTTGCGCAGCATTGGCTTGTAGGTCTTGTCGAGATCGATGCCGACCTGCGCCACGCAGAACTTCCGCCAGCTTTCCTGATCGATGCAGTCGTCATTCCCCCATGCGATGAAATGGAAATAACTCGACACGTCGTCCTTCGGCACGATCACCGTCGCAACGTTATAGGAAGAGTTGGGGGGGATCAGTGCGGCGAAAGGCGCAACGAATACGGTCAGCCTCACATAGTCGTGGGTCTGGGCATTGGTGATCGGGCGGCGCAGCGCAGCGTAGCGGAAGCCGTAGTTGGTCAGCTGGACCTGGATGCGCGGGTTCTTGTCGGTCGACGGACGCGTCCAATGCGTCGCGGTCGCGCCGGCGGTCGTCACGCGCGAGGGCTTCATGTCGGAGGAGTGCAGACTCGAGGAATGAGCCGAGTCGATCTGTCCTTCCATGATCTGGGCCCAGTTGCAGGGCAAATCGATCTTGACGATCGAGACCTTCGCCTCGGGCGTGGGCGCCCACGGCGGAGCCTCGAATTCCGGCATTTGATCCTTCGGACCCATATAGACCCAAATGAAGCCTGCCGCCTCCTGGGTCGGATACGCCTTGTGCTGGACCTTATCGGCAAAGCCGCTTTCTACCGGCTCCGACACCATTTCGAGGACCTTGCCGTCCACGTCGAACTTCCAGCCGTGATACAGGCAGCGAAGGCCACACTCCTCGTTGCGGCCGAAGAACAGCGAAGCCTTGCGATGCGGGCAGTACTCGCCGAGCACCCCGATTCGTCCATCAGTATCGCGGAAGGCAACGAGATCCTCACCGAACAGACGCACGCGGACAGGCGCGCCGTCGCTTTCGATGAGCTGCTCCGACAGCAGCGCTGGCACCCAATGACGCCGCATGAACTGACCCATCGGGGCCTCGCCTTCCACGCGGCAGAGCAATTCGTTCTCTTCGTGGGTCAGCATCGCATTCGCTCCAGATTTGACGGCCGGGCTAGTCAGCCGGATATTACTTAGGTATCTAAGTCTCACATTATTCGGAATTCAAGCGCTTGTCGAGACGGCGCTGCGCGGAGGGTTGGATGAGCGATCAGGAGCAGTGGCTAAAGGCCAGGATCGTGGGGAAGGAGGCGGTCGCCGACGACATCGTCATGTTCGATCTCAGGCCGCTGGATGAGAACATGCTCGAGCCCTACACCCCCGGAGCTCACCTGGCGGTGAAGGTGCCGAACGGCGAGACGCGGAAGTACTCGCTCTGCAACGGTCCGGACGAAGCCGAGGGCTATGTCATCGCCGTCAAGAAGGAACATGGCGGCCGGGGCGGATCCGTCAGTCTGATCGATCACACCAGTGTTGGCGACGAGATCCTGATCTCGGCGCCGCGTAACGATTTCTCGCTGAAGGACGGCCCGTCGAGCTACATTTTCATTGCAGGCGGCATCGGAATCACGCCGATCCGATCGATGATCCGCCATCTGATGGCGACGCGCGGGAAGCCCTTCAAGCTGTATTACTTCACGCGCACACCGGCGATGATGGCCTTCCGGGAGGAGTTCTCTGGGCCCGAATTCCGCGGCAAGGTCGTCATCCACCACGATAACGGCGACCCCGACAAGGCGTTTGACCTCTGGCCGGTCCTTGAAGACCCGAAAGGGGCCCATCTCTATTGCTGCGGCCCGCGGGGCCTGATGGAGGCGGTGCGGGACATGACCGGCCACTGGTCCTCGGCCGCCGTCCATTTCGAGGATTTCGGTGCGGCCAAGGCGAAGCCGGAAGACAACACGCCCTTCACCGTCGAACTGGCCAAGGGCGGTGAGATCTTCGAGATTCCCGTCGACAAGTCGATCCTCGAGGTGCTGCGCGAGGCGGGAAAGACACTGCCCAGCTCCTGCGAAAGCGGGACTTGCGGCACCTGCAAGACGCGACTGGTCTCAGGCGAGCCCGACCATCGCGATCTTGCGCTCTCCGAGCAGGAGAAGGCGCGAAACATCATGATCTGCGTCTCCCGCGCCAAATCCGGCTCCCTCGTTCTTGATCTCTAGCGAGGCGGTGGTGAGCGAACCTTTGCGATTGGGAGTGGTCGGACTCGGCCGCGCCTTCATGCTGATGCTTCCGACATTCGCGCAGCATCCCCTCGTTCGGCTGGTCGCTGCGACCGATCCGCGTCCGGAGGCGCGGTCGCGATTCGTCGAGGAATTCTCGTCGAACGGGTTCGCCGCGAGAGCCTATGACACTCTCGACGGTTTGCTGGCAGACGAAGCGGTCGAGGCCGTGTACGTGGCATCCCCTCATCAGTTCCATGTCGCCCATGTCCGCAGCGCCGCTGCGGCCGGCAAGCACATCCTGGTCGAGAAGCCGATGGCGCTGCGGCTGGAAGACTGTCGCGCCATGATCGAGGTGGCTGCAGAGGCCGGTGTCCACTTGGCCGTCGGCCACAGCCATTCCTTCGATCTGCCCTATCTACGCACCGCCGAGCTGATCCGAACGGGCCGCTTCGGCCGCCCGCGCCTGATCGTTGGAAGCAACTATACGGACTTCCTGTACCGGCCGCGGCGGCCCGAGGAACTGGACACGGCCCGAGGTGGCGGCGTCGTCTTCAGCCAGGCGGCGCATCAGCT
>CAMFHT010000390.1 GCA_945952245.1 uncultured Rhizobium sp.
CCATGTTCCGCAAGGTGGAAGTGCCGCTGCTCGGCGTGGTCGAGAACATGAGCTATTTCATCGCTCCCGATACCGGCAATCGCTACGACATCTTCGGCCATGGCGGCGCGAAGGCGGAAGCCGCGCGCATCGACGTGCCCTTCCTCGGCGAAATCCCGCTCACCATGGCGATCCGCGAACTGTCCGATGCCGGCCATCCCGTCGTGGTCGCCGAACCGGAGGGTGCGCAAGCCAAGGCCTACCGCGACATCGCCGCCGCCGTCTGGCAGCAGCTTTCCGGCACCGAGGCCCGCACGGCGCCTCAGATCGTGTTTGAGTAAGGGATGTGGGGGCCGCCCCGGGTGAGCGGCCTCTTTCTTAACGGGCAGGGCCTGTCCTTGCCCGATCCTTAACGATCATCCCAAAATATTTTTTGTTGCATTGCACAATCATCGTGATTCAACCGCTGCTTCTTAAACAATCCGGAAAATACTAATTCCGCCATGGCCTTCGCGGCTGCGGCTCAGGCGGGCTGTAAAGAAATCTTTATGGTTGGGGCAAAAATGTGGCGTGGTGACGCAGGGGTTGAGACCTTGGACGGGCTTGATTCCCGCAGCGCTTTGCGCGATATGCCCGCACCTTTCGGCCACCGGCCGGGTTTTAAGGAGAAGAATGCCGTGAATCGGTCTGCGGGAGCCTCGGCGTGATCACCGCCTATCGTATGACGGGTGAGGCCTTGCAGATTCCCGCCGGTGAGATCACGGCGGGCTTCGGCTCCGACATCGTCTGGCTGGACCTCGTCAGCCCGACCCGGGAGGAGGAGGCGAGTGTCGAGAAGGCTCTCGGCATTTCCGTTCCCACCCGCGAGGACATGAAGGACATCGAACCCTCCAGCAGGCTCTTCATCGAGAATGGCGACATTTTCATGACCGCCTCGCTGGTCTACAAGTCCGACACGGAATTCCCTGATCTCACCGACATCGCCTTCATTCTGGCCGGCTCGCGGCTGATCACCGTTCGCTATGCCGATCCGCGCGCCTTCGGTCTCTTCGCCGCCGCCTTCAGGCGGGGCACGGGTTCGGTGGCGGATGCCGCGAACCATACGACAGATACGGCTGCCCATCTGCTCGCAAGGCTGATGGAGACGATCGTCGACCGGACGGCGGAGATCATGGAGCAGGAGGCGGCGCGCATCGACGGCCTCTCCACGCAGGTCTTCAGCGGTGGAACGAAACGCCGCCCGCCGCGCTATCTGGAGGATCGGCTTCTGGATGTGGCAAGTCGTCACCGCATGCTGAGCAAGGTCCGGGAAAGCCTTGCATCGCTGGCGCGCGTCACCACATTTCTGCAGTCGGTTCCCGCGGTCCAGGCGGACGAGGACGCAAGGAACCTCTGCAATACGGTCTCCCGCGACGTGCAGTCGCTGTCCGAGCACGTGTCGTTCATGTCGGGCAACATCACCTTCCTGCTCGATGCGTCGCTCGGTCTGATCAATGTGGAGCAGAACGCCATCATCAAGATTTTCTCGATCGCCTCGGTGGTGTTCCTCCCACCCACCCTCGTGGCATCGATCTACGGCATGAATTTCGAGTTCATGCCGGAAACCCATTGGACCTTTGGCTATCCCCTGTCGCTCTTGGCGATGCTGGTGTCGGCCATCGTGCCCTTTTACATTTTCCGTTGGAAAGGCTGGCTCTGAGAGAGCCTGAGTTCGACATGTCTGAACTTGCAGAACAGCATCATGCCCCGGCGCAGAGCGGCTTCAAGAGCCTTGCGGCGCTCGCCGTCGGGTCGATCGGCGTCGTCTACGGCGATATCGGCACGAGCCCGCTCTATGCCTTCCGCCAGGCGCTGATGCCGCTTGCCCATGACGGCGTCATCACGCCCAACGAAGTGGTCGGTCCGATCTCGCTGATCATCTGGACGCTGACGATCATCGTCATGTTCAAGTACATCCTCTTCCTGCTGCGCCTCGACAACGACGGCGAAGGCGGGACGCTGTCGCTTCTGGCCTTGCTGCTGAAGACCGCGAACGGCCATACCGTGTTCCTCACGTTCCTCGGCCTGATCGGCGCCGCCCTCTTCCTCGGCGAGGTGATGATCACGCCCGCCGTTTCGGTTCTCTCCGCCGTCGAAGGCCTGAAGCTCGTCGCGCCGGACATGGGGCCCTTCATCCTGCCGATCGCGATCGGCATCCTCATCGGCCTCTTCGCCATCCAGTCGCATGGCACGGGCGCGGTCGCCAAATTCTTCGGGCCGATCACGCTCGTCTGGTTCATCGTCATCGGCGTCGGCGGCATCGCCCACATTCTCGACAACCCCTATATCTTCAAGGCGCTGAACCCGCTGAACGCTGTCGAGTTCGTGATCCAGGAGAAGTTCGTGGGCTTCGTCGTGCTGGGCGCCGTCTTCCTGACGGTCACGGGCACGGAAGCGCTCTATGCCGACCTCGGCCATTTCGGCCGCAAGCCCATCCAGATGGCCTTCGTCTTCGTGGTCTATCCGTCGCTGCTCCTCAACTATCTGGGGCAGGGCGCCTTCGTGCTGGCCAATCCGCAATCCTATACGGACCCCTTCTTCCTGATGTTCCCGAGCTGGTCGCTGCTGCCGGTCGTCATCCTGGCGACCGCTGCCACCATCATCGCGTCGCAGGCCGTCATCACCGGTGCCTTCTCGCTGACGCGCCAGGCCATCCATCTGGGCTTCCTGCCGCGCATGGAGATCCTCTTCACCTCGGAAACCAATACGGGGCAGATCTACCTGCCGGCGGTGAACCGCCTGCTGCTCGTCGCCGTCATCATCCTGGTGCTCTCGTTCCGCTCGTCGGAGGCGCTCGCCACCGCCTATGGCATCTCCGTCACCGGCGCCATGGTCGTTTCCACCACCATGGCCATGGAGTTCGTGCGGGCGCGCTGGAACTGGCCGCTCTGGCGGGCGCTTGCCGTGCTCGGACCGCTCTTCCTGCTCGAATGCGTGTTCTTCAGCGCCAACCTCCTGAAGATCACCGACGGCGGCTACATTCCCGTCATGTTCGCGATCGTGTTCACCATCATCATGTGGACTTGGCGGCGCGGCACGCAGATCCTGTTCAACAAGACGCGCCATACCGACATTCCGCTGATGGCCTTCATCCCGTCGATCGAGAAGGAAAGCCCGCATGCGCCGAAGAAGGTGCCGGGCACGGCGATCTTCCTCACCTCGGATCCGGACTCCGTGCCGGCGGCGCTGATGCACAATCTCAAGCACAATCACGTGCTGCACGAGAAGAACGTCATCCTGACGATCAAGACCGTCAACAAGCCGCGCGCCAACCCGGAAAACCGCTACCAGATCGAAAAGCTCTCGGAACGCTTCTCCCGCGTGCAGCTGAACTTCGGCTTCATGGAAACGCAGAACGTCTCCCAGGCGCTCGGCCACCTGCGCAAGGGCGGCGTGAAGTTCGACATCATGTCCACCTCCTTCTACCTCGGCCGCCGCAAGCTGGTCTGTGACCCGAAGTCGGAAATGCCGCGCTGGCAGGGCACGCTCTACGTGGCGCTCGCCAACACCGCCACCGACCCCTCCGACTACTTCCGCCTGCCGACCAATCGCGTGGTGGAACTGGGAAGTCACGTGGTGATTTGAGTTTTGTTCCCGCCCCTTGCGGGCGGGAAAGCAAGGTCGAAGACTTGGCAGCTGCGCTGCCAAACT
>CAMFHT010000391.1 GCA_945952245.1 uncultured Rhizobium sp.
CGTCATAGGCGAGCAGGTCGTTGCAGGCGAAGTAGAAATCGATCAGCCCCGAGAGATCGTCGCCGATGAAGAAGACGTTGTCGGGGAAGAGATCCGCATGGATGACGCCCGCCGGCAAGTCATGCGGCCAGTGCGCCTCCAGATGCTCCATCTCGCTGCGGATTTCCTGCGACAGGCCGGCCTCGACCTCGTCGGCGCGGGGCTCGGACTTGTCCCAGAGTTCTCGCCAGCCGGCGAGCGAGAGCGCATTCGGGCGGCAGATCTCGAAGCCATCGCCGGCGAGATGCATGGCGGCGAGCGCGCGGCCCACCTCCCGGCAGTGCTTCGCCTCGGGCTTCCTCAGCCACATGCCCTCGAGGAAGGAGATCACGGCGGCCGGCCGGCCCGAAAGCTCGCCCAGCAAGGCGCCATCCTTGCGCGGCAGAGGCAGCGGGCAGGAAAGCCCGCGCGCCGCCAGATGCTGCATGAGGCCGAGAAAAAAGGGAAGATCGTTCCGGTCCACCCGCTTCTCGTAGAGCGTCAGGATCAGCGGAAACTTCGAGGTGTGCAGCAGGAAGTTGGAGTTCTCCACCCCCTCGGCAATGCCCTTGTAGGAGAGAAGCTCGCCTGCATCATAGTGCGCGATGAAGGCCTTCAGATCGTCTTCGCTGATATCGGTATAGACCGCCACATTATTCCCCGTTGACGAAGGCCATGTCGGCCGTGGTCAGTTCGATGTCCCTCAGTTCCCGGTTGACCAGGAAGTGTTCGTTCTCCTGCACCGTCTCGGCAAGTTCCACTGTCGTGTCATAGCGGGCGCGGAAAGCCTCGATGATCTCGTTGACGATCACCTCCGGTGCAGAGGCCCCGGCGGAGAGGCCCACTGTAGCAATCGGACCGAGCCGTTCCCAGTCGATCTCCGACGCGCGCTGCACGAGAATGGCGTTTTTGGCGCCGGCCCGGAGCGCGACCTCGACGAGGCGCTTGGAATTGGAAGAATTCGGCGCGCCGACGATGAGGAAGAGATCGCAGCCGGGGGCCGCCTGCTTGACCGCTTCCTGCCGGTTGGTCGTGGCATAGCAGATCGAATCCGCCGATGGTGGCGTGAGGTTCGGGAAGCGCTCGGTAAGGCGGGCGATGACGCCGGCGGTATCGTCGACCGAAAGCGTCGTCTGGGTGACATAGCCGAGATTGTCGGGATCTACAGGCACATAGGCATCGACGTCCTCGATCGTCTCGACCAGCGAGACGGCCCCTTCCGGCAGCTGGCCCATGGTGCCGATTACTTCCGGGTGTCCGGCATGGCCGATCAGCACCACGTGGCGGCCAAGCCGCTGGTGGCGCATGGCCTGCTTGTGCACCTTGGATACCAGCGGGCAGGTCGCATCGAGGTAGAAGAGGTTGCGGGCCACGGCATCGGCCGGCACGGTCTTCGGCACGCCATGGGCGGAGAAGACGACCGGCTGGCCGCGATGTTCCTCGGGGATCTCGTTCAACTCCTCCACGAAGACGGCGCCTTTCGCCTCCAGCCCCTCGACCACGTAGCGGTTGTGCACGATCTCGTGGCGGACATAGACGGGAGCGCCATAGGCCTTGAGCGCCAGCACGACGATCTGGATCGCCCGGTCCACGCCGGCGCAGAAGCCGCGCGGCCCGCAAAGCCGGATCGTGAGCGGTGGTTTCGACATCGTGGTCATCGGCGGCATCCCTTCTTCGCGGCCCGATTTAACATATCTGGCGCAAAGGGAAATGGGGTTTCACGCCGCGCGGCGCAACCGGACGCAGCGTGCGGGACGCGTTGTATATTTTTCTGGAGATAAGGGAAACCCGCACGGGATGGCAAATCATCGTGCGGGTCAGATTCCTAGTCTAGCGAAAGGCAGGCGAGTTCGAGCTCGCCTGCCACTCTCTATACCGCATGTGAGCATTTCCTTCAATAGCGCCTTCAGCGCCGCGCCTTCCTCCAGCTTACGAAGGAGATCACGGCAAGCGCCAGGGCGAGGCCGTACCAGGTGACGGCATATTGCAGGTGGCTGTTCGGCAGGTCGACGACGGTGACGCCGCCGATCGGAAGGCCGGACGGGTTCGGCGTCTTGTCTGCATCGAGGAAGAAGGGCACGACGCGGGCCGGGTCGAGGCCGGTGCTCGTCGCCATGGCGTTCAGATCCTTCCAGAAGAAGACGTTCTTCGCGATGTCGTTGTCCGGCACCATCATAGATGGCTTGGCCGCAAGCTTGGCGCGCGCGAGGCCGGTGACGGTGACGGTGTCCGTCAGCTGGCCCAGCACCCGCATTTCCGGCTCCTTGTTCGCATAGGGCACGAAGCCGCGATTGACGAAAAGGCTGCGACCGTCGGTGAGTGTCAGGGGGGTGTAGATGTAGAAGCCGCTCTCGCCGTCATAGGTCGCAAGGAAGTGCCGCTCCTTCGAATTGTCGAAGCGGCCGGTCGCCTGCATGGGTCGGTAGTCCACGTCCTCCCCGCGGGCGGAGAGCGCCTCCATCTCGGCAAGAGAGATCGGGGCGCTGTGGATGCGGCTGTCGAGTTCGGCAATGAGCGCTTCCTTCCACTGCAGCCGCTCCACCTGCCAAGTGCCGAGTGCCAGAAGAATGGCAAGCGCCACCGCGACCAGCACGCCTGTCAGAACCGGGTATCGAGCCATGCGCGAGGGTCTGCTTTCCTCAGCCACGGTCGATCATCCCCTGCCCCGCCTTGTGCTTGTACTGCAGCGAGATCAGCAGGCCCTTCACCAGACGCTGCACGACGATGACCATGGCGACGCTGATCGGCCCCCAGAGCAGGATGTGCAGCCAAACCGGCGGATGCACGTTGAACTCGAACCAGAGCGCCATGCCCGTGATGATCGCACCGACGATCAGCATGACAAAGACGACGGGGCCATCGCCCGCATCCACCCAGGAATAGTCGAGCCCGCAGGCATTGCAGCGCGGCGCGACCTTCAGCATGCCGTCGAACAGCTTGCCCTGCCCGCAGCGCGGGCAGCGGCCCTTGAGCCCGGTCATGTAGGGATCGACGGGCGGGAAATGGGCGTGGTCTTCGGTCATGATGGTTTCCTCTCGCTTTCGCCGCTCTTCATAGGCTGGAGCGTGCCTCTTCACAACGGAACGCTTGTCGCATGGGCCAGTTCACCTTTGGTACGGTGATGGCCGAAACGGAAATGGCGGCCCGAAGACCGCCATTCCAGTGTTTATCATATCGCCGCGGCTCAGCCGTGGGCGAGCGGTGCGCCCCAGCCACCCCAGATGTAGATCGAGAAGAAGAGGAACAGCCAGACCACGTCCACGAAGTGCCAGTACCAGGCGGCGGCTTCGAAGCCGAAGTGCTGCTTCGGGGTGAAGTCGCCCTTCAGCGCGCGGAACAGGCAGACCAGCAGGAAGATGGTGCCGACGAGCACGTGGAAGCCGTGGAAGCCGGTGGCCATGAAGAAGGTGGCGCCGTAGATCGAGCTCTTGAACGCGAACGGAGCGTGCGCGTATTCGTAGCCCTGCACGAAGGAGAACAGTGCGCCGAGCAGAACCGTCAGCAGCAGGCCGCGGACCAGGCCCTTGCGGTCGCCGTGCAGCAGGGCGTGGTGCGCCCAGGTGACGGTGGTACCGGAGAGCAGAAGGATCACGGTGTTGTAGAGCGGCAGGTGCCAGGGATCGAGAACCTCGATGCCCT
>CAMFHT010000392.1 GCA_945952245.1 uncultured Rhizobium sp.
TCCGATCACCTGCCGCTGATCGCGGACATCGAATTGATCTGAGGCAATCAGTTTTCGGTAATGTCGGGGAGGTAATCCACCACCTGCTTGCGGCTTTCCTCCGGCAGCGTCTCGATCTTCTCCTGCCAGAAGCGCTCGGCCTCCGGCGGATCGCCGTCCCACTGGCGCAGGCTGATCTTGTTGTCGTCGATCTTCACCTGCCGCTTGCCGCCGAGGCGGATATATTCCTTGGCGAGGCTGTGGCTCGGCGTTTCCAGCGAATCCGTCATGACAAGTCCTCCTTGTTGCCGAGGTGAACGCATCGACGGCGGTTTGGTTCGCAAACGCTCAGAGCGTCGGCCAATAACGGTCCGAGGCGAAATCGGCGGGAACGGGATCGAGGGCGGAAAGCGTCCTTGCCACGAAGTCCACCTGCATCTTGAAGTAATGGAGCGGCTTCGGCAGGGCCTCGCCGGTCGCGAGGCTGCGCATGTGCGCCTGTGCATAGCCTGCCTGCCGCAGACGCCGCGTGGCTTCCTGGCTCACATGTTGCGGGCCGAATACAGCCGGCGGCATTTCGGACACGGCTTCAAACTGGCCGCCCTTGATCAGAACGAGGTTCATCGTCAACCCTTGTCGTGGTGGTGGCAAAGGCTCGCCCCGAGAACTTGTCCCGGGCTTGCTGACCCACCACGAAACTGACGAACGGCAAGTCAGGCGGGTCCGATGATGGAAAGAAACGCCGCCTCTGGCGTTTTCCGCCAGAAGCTTAGAGGGAGATCGCATGGCGAACGAGCAAATGGACATCATCCGGGAACTGGGCGTAACCGCCAGGTTCGATGCCGCCGAAGAAGCCGAACGGAGGATTGCCTTCCTGGCGGACTACCTCAAGGCGGTCGGTATACAGGCGCTGGTGCTCGGCATCAGCGGCGGCGTCGATTCGCTGACGGCCGGCATGCTGGCGCAGCGCGCCGTCGAGCGCTTGCGGCAAGGCGGGTACGAGGCGCGGTTCATCGCCGTCCGTCTTCCCTATGGCGTGCAGGCCGACGAAGCGGATGCGCAGAAGTCGCTGGACGTGATACGGCCCGACCGGACCGTGACGATCGACATCAAGCCTGCCTCGGATGCGATGCTGGAGGCGGTGCGGCGTGAGGCGGATGACCTTCTCGCCGGGCCGCGCCTGCATTTCCACCTCGGCAACATCAAGGCGCGGCAGCGCATGATCGCGCAATATGCGCTCGCCGGCGGCGCCCGCGGCCTCGTCATCGGCACGGACCATGCGGCGGAGGCTCTCATGGGCTTTTACACCAAACATGGCGACGGAGCGGCCGACATCCTGCCGCTTTCCGGCCTTAACAAGCGGCGGGTGCGGGCCGTCGCAAAGCACCTCGGCGCACCGGAGCATCTGGTGTTCAAGGTCCCGACAGCGGATCTGGAATCCGACGCCCCGCTGAAGCCGGACGAGGACGTTTACGGTCTCACCTATGATGAGATAGACGACTTCCTGGAAGGCAAGCGGATTTCCGAGTCGTCAGAGCAGAAGATCCTGACGGCCTTCCGCAACACAGCGCACAAGCGCCAGCAGCCGGCAGCGCCGGCGACGTGATCAGTTCAGGACGTCGTTGAGGATTTTCAGGAGCGCGTCCCGTCCGACCGGCTTCTGGAGGTAGGGCACGTCCTCCAGGTCGCGCATCGTGATGCCTTCGCCGCGATCGAGGTCCACGATGGCGATATCGGGGATCTCGTTGCGGACAATCTCCAATTCATCGGCCCCGCTCAGCGCGGGACCGATGAGGAGGCATTGCGCCTCCTCGCAGACGCTGCACAAGTCCTCGGCGATCAGGTAGTCGTCCTCGTTGATGAGCACCTTGTACAAGGCGAGATCCATGACACATCTCCTCCCGAAAATCAGGGGGTAAACCTCGGATGCCAAGCGCGCGTTCCGGAATGCAAGTTCCATTTTCCCTTTTGATTCAACACGTTCCGCTTGTGCTCCTCCGCTCGCGACATTCCCTTTATACGCGCAGGCATCGAAGGGCCGTGAGCCGGCACGCATGAAAGGTGGTAACGTCAGGTAAATGCCGGTATCCGGCAGCACGGTAGCAAACGCGTGACAGATCAGGAAGGGTGACCGATGACTGACGAGATCCCGACCATGAGACCGCCCGGGACTGGAGAAATGGCCGCGTTGATCCGGTCCTTTGACTGGGAAGCGACGCCGCTCGGCCCGAACGACCATTGGCCGTCACCGCTCCGCAGCGCCGCCGCCATGATCCGCGCGGCGAGTTCGCCCGTTGCGGTCTTCTGGGGCCCCGACCTCATCCTCCTCTACAACGACGCCTGGAGCGAGCTGATGGGGGGCAGGCACGCAGATTTTCTCGGCAAATCCGCGCATAGTGCTTTCCCCGATGCCTGGGGTCAGCTGTCGCCCCTCTTCGAGGCGGTTCTCCATGGCGATGGCTCGCGCCGCGCGGATGACGTGCTCGTCACCTCCCGAAACGATGGCGACAAGTGGTACACGTTCAGCCTGGAGCCGCTTCCGCTCGAAGACGACACGATCGGCGGCGTTCTGTCGGTCGCGATCGAAACGACCGAAGGCGCACTGGCAAGGCGCACACTGCGCGACAACAGCGAGCAGCAGGCCTATCTGCTCCGGCTCAGCGATGCCATCGGTCCGCTCGGCAGGGCGGAAGACATCATGGCCGAGGCGACGCGGGTGCTGGGTGAACATCTCGGATTGACCCGCGCCGCCTATGGCGAGGTGGAGGCCGACGACCAGCACATCGTTTTCTGTCGCAACTACGTGAAGCCTGGCGCACCCGTCATTTCCGGCCGCTTCCAGATGACGGAATTCGGACCGGCGCTGGTGGACGCCCTCAAGTCCGGGCGGATCATCACAGTCAACGACGTGTCGACCTCGGCCGTGTTTAGCCGCGAAGAGCGGAAGGCGTACAAGGCCCTCGGTATCGAAGCGCTGATGGGCGTGCCGCTCGTCAAGGGTGGCCGGCTTGCCGCCAACATCTCCATGCACTGCGATGCGTCGCGGACCTGGTCCACGCTCGACATTTCCCTCGCGCGCGAGACGGCGGAGCGGACCTGGGCTGCTGTGGAACGGGCTCGCGCGGAGGCAGCGCTTAAGGAAAGCGAGGAGAGGCTGAAGCAGTTCGGCGAGGCCTCGCAGGACATCCTCTGGATCCGGGACCGTGAAACGCTCCAGTGGCAGTACCTGACGCCCGCCTTCGAGGCGGTCTATGGAATATCCCGGGAGGAGGCGCTGACAGGCGACAATTTCGCGAGCTGGCTGGACCTGATTCTTCCGGAAGACCGCGAGGCGGCGCGCGCGGCGATCGGCCAGGTTGCCCGCGGCGAGCATGTCTCCTTCGAGTACCGGATCCGGCGGCCCTCGGACGGAGAGATCCGCTGGTTGAAGGACACCGACTTCCCGATTCTCGGAGACGATGGCACGATCCGCTTTATTGGCGGCATCGGCATGGACGTGACCAAGACCAAGCTCACCCATGAAAGGCTGGAGCAGAGCGAGGAGCGGCTGCAGGTGCCCGTCCTGGAAGTCCAGCGCCTGTCTCTTGTACACATCTGACGCTGCCGACGACTCCTTAGGTGTAGATCTCGGTGGTCGCCGTA
>CAMFHT010000393.1 GCA_945952245.1 uncultured Rhizobium sp.
GTCATGAGGCTCGCCGGATAGAGCTCGACATTGTCGAGCTTCTCGATCTGCTGCAGCCGGTAATCGGCAACGCGTCGCCAGGTGGAAAGCCCGGGCAGCGTCGATTCCCGTGCCGCACGGCCGCCCGGCACGTCGCGGGCATCCGCAAGCGCCACGTCATAGCCGCGCTTGCCGAGCTGGTGCGCGGCCTCCAGCCCCGAGGGACCGGCGCCGACGACGAGCACCCTTGCCTCGCGCGCCTTTTCCGCAATCTTCTCCGGATGCCAGCCGCGCCGCCATTCCTCGCCCATGGTCGGGTTCTGCGTGCAGCGCAACGGCACGGACTGCATGTCGCCGGCGACGCAGATATTGCAGCCGATGCATTCGCGGATATCCTCGTAGCGTCCTTCCTCGATCTTCTTCGGGAGGAAGGGATCGGCGATCGAGGGGCGGGCCGCGCCGACGAAATCCAGCACGCCGGACCGGATCTGATCCACCATGGCGTCCGGCGAGGTGAAGCGGCCGACGCTGACCACCGGCTTCGTCGTGAGTTTCTTGAGACCGCGTACGAAGGGTTCCTGGAAGCCTTCCGACGAGAAGCGGGCCGTGCGGCTGTCGCGCGACCAGGAGCCCATGCAGAAATCCCAGAGATCCGGAAGCTCGGCGAGCATGCCGACGATGTCTTCCATCTCCGCTCTTTCCAGGCCCATGGGCAGCTGGCTCTCCTCGACCGCGATGCGGAGCGGAACGGCGCAGGTGTCGCCGACGGCGTCCTTGGTGTCCTCGAGCAATTCCTTCAGGAAGCGCACGCGGTTTTCCAGAGAGCCGCCATATTCATCCGTACGGTCGTTGGTGGCGCGTGACATCAGTTGCTGCAGCAGGGTCAGCCCGTGGCCGCCATAGACATAGATGAGGTCGTAGCCCGCCTTCCTGGCGCGCAGCGCCGCGGCCCGGTGCCAGCGACGGATCGCCTTGAAATCCTCGCGGTCCATGGCGCGCGACTGTAGCGGCTCGAGCCATTCGGAATTGACCGGCATGCTGTTCAGTCCCATGGGCGGCAGGCGGGAGAAGAGATTGGTGCGCGGTGCATTGTAGACGAGCTCTATGCCCGCGAGCGCGCCATGGGCCTGGATCGCCGCCACCACGCGCTCGTGCACATAGATGTCCTTGTCTTCCCAGATGCGGCCCTCGATGGCGGGCGAGACTTCGCTCGACGGATGGATCTCCACCTCTTCCGTACAGATGACCGCCCAGCCGCCTTGCGCCTTCATGCCGCGCATGCCGGCCAGCGCATTGGGTCTCAGGTGCCCCATGCCGTTGCAGTGCGGCACCTGGTAGAAGCGGTTCTTGGCTCGCTTCGGCCCGATCTCGAGCGGTTTGAACAGCACGTCGTGACGGGGATCTCGCATGGCCGGCGCCTTTAATTGCACAAGTGAATAACAAGCGCCTATTGGTAACGCCTGCACCACTGAAGTCAATGGGCGCGATTTGAGCGCTCCCGAGCCTTACGCAGAGTCAGGACGCTGCCGCGGACATCAAGCAACCGGGCTTAGTCATTGAAAACAATGGCGAGCTTGTTGCCGGAGGGGTCGCGGACATAGGCGCTCTGCCAGTTCGGCCCGTAGTGCGGACGCGGGCCAGGCGCTCCCTCGTCCGCCCCGCCATGGGTCATGGCAGCGGCATAGAAGGCCTCCACCTCCGCATAACTTCCTGCGTTGAACCCGATCATGGTGCCATTGCCGGCAGTCGCGGCGGCTCCATTGAAGGGCTCGCAGATCCAGAGAACGAAACCCTCGCCCGTCCCGCCCTTGGAATAGGCGCGCCATCCCGGAAAGGCCGTGTGCGACGACCAGCCGATGGTGGCGAGTACGGCATCGTAAAAGGCAATGGCGCGGGGCATGTCGCTGGTGCCGAGTGTCGCGTAGACGCTCATGTTCGATTCTCCTCCGTTCGTCTTGACGCTATCTTGCAGAAAATTATAGAACATAACAAGAACGCAATTGCGCGCTGCGCAGTCGCTGTCCACAACAGCTAGTGGCGGCCAATCATATTTGTGCGTGCGCAACCGCTTTCTCTACCCGCAAAGGGTGGTGAAAAAAGCTGTCAACCATCCCGTGGGATCATCCAACGTCATCTTTTTTTCACAATCTGAGGCGCTGAAATAAACGCATTGGTTACACTAATTGCAGTGTACAAACCTGCGCCGGAGCAAATCGCTGCCGCCAAGTTTTTGATTTTCCGCGGAAAGTTTTGTTTCCCCATTTTCCACAGCCATCTGGCACAAGATATTGTGGTTAAATTTCTGACAAGAACCAGAGCTTGACGGAATCACCGGATTCAAAGTTAATGATTTCCATGTTGCGGCGGCGGCAGAACCGGAAGTAACGAGGCCGGTTCCATCCTTCGAGAGACAGGGTCATGACGACCCTCCCAGCGGCCATGAAGGTGGCGGGAGGATCACCTCCCTTGTGCCTTCCGGGCCTTGAGGGCCGATGCAGCACGAGACGGCATGGGTAGATTCACGGAGTTTGCAAAATTTCCTGTAAACACTATATTTAGTGCTTGCAGCTAGAGCTCTCCACAAGATAAAGGGCGCATCAAGCACCCGACAACAGGGACGGCAATCTGGCTCGCGGACATCACGGGGGCCGGAACAGGAACACTGCGCGCCATTTTCCAGCATATGGCGGCGACGGACAAAGGACGAAGACAATGCGCATCGAACGGCGGTTCACCAAGCCCGGCCAGTCTCCCTATGCGGAGATCCCCTTCCGCAAGGCGACGAGCGAAATCAAGAATCCGGACGGCTCGATCGTCTTCCGGCTGGCCGACATCGATGTGCCGGAACAGTTCAGCCAGGTTGCCGCCGATATCCTGGCGCAGAAGTATTTCCGCAAGGCCGGCGTGCCCGCACGTCTGAAGAAGGTCGAGGAGAACAGCGTACCGTCCTGGCTGTGGCGCTCCGAAGCCGACAAGGAAGCGCTTTCCGGCCTGCCGAAGGAAGAGCAGTACGGCTCCGAGACCGATGCGCGCCAGGTCTTCTCCCGCCTTGCCGGCACCTGGACCTACTGGGGCTGGAAGGGCGGCTATTTCTCGTCCGAGGAAGACGCTCTCGCCTTCCGCGACGAGCTCGCCTACATGCTCGCCACGCAGCGCGTTGCCCCGAACTCGCCGCAGTGGTTCAACACCGGCCTGCACTGGGCCTATGGCATCGACGGCCCCGGCCAGGGCCATTTCTACGTCGACCCCTTCACCGGCAAGCTGACCAAGTCCAAGTCGGCCTATGAACATCCGCAGCCGCATGCCTGCTTCATCCAGTCCGTGGAAGACGACCTCGTCAACGAGGGCGGCATCATGGATCTGTGGGTGCGGGAAGCGCGCCTGTTCAAGTACGGCTCCGGCACCGGCTCCAATTTCTCGCACCTGCGCGGCGAAGGCGAAAAGCTCTCCGGCGGCGGCCGTTCCTCCGGCCTGATGAGCTTCCTGAAGATCGGCGACCGCGCAGCCGGCGCCATCAAGTCCGGCGGCACCACCCGCCGCGCGGCGAAGATGGTCGTCGTCGACATCGACCATCCCGATATCGAGGACTACATCAACTGGAAGGTGAAGGAAGAGCAGAAGGTTGCCGCTCTCGTCACC
>CAMFHT010000394.1 GCA_945952245.1 uncultured Rhizobium sp.
ATACGCGATTGCCTCTTGTCTCGTGGGCTCGGAGATGTGTATAAGAGACAGCCGTATAGGCTTCGTTCCAGGCCGGACTGTCGAACTTCTCCTTGGTGCCGTTGATCGCCATCTGCTGGCGGTCGTTGGAGCCCAGCATGACGAGCAGCGCGGCCGGCTTGATCTCGGCAAGCGAGGTGCGAAGGTTCTTCGGCCAGTCGTAATAGTCGTCGCGCACGAGGCCCGAGGCGGGGTTGGTGCGGCTGTCGATGATCGTGGCCGGATCTTCGGCGAAGGCGACCTGCAGCCCTTCCGCCAGGCCGGAAGCGAGAAAATCGCCGACCACAAGCACGTGCCGCGCATCAGGGTTCTTGACGACCGGCTGTTTGTCGCTGGTCGTGATGGTTGTTATGCTGCCATTGGTCTTTCGCTTCTTCACCTTCGGCTTCTTGCGCGTCGGAAGCTCGATCACGTCCATCTGCTGCGGCTGGCGCTTCTGGCCGAACAGCCAGTCCAGCAGGCCGCGTTTGGGGCGGCCGTCCTGGGCAAGCGCATCGAGCGGCACGGCGGTCACGAGCGTGAAACTGCCGATGATGGCAAGCACGAGCGCCTGTCGCTTCAGCGGTCCCGGGCTGGCTGTCGTCATCGATCGGCTCATGGTCTCGAGTTTTCGCCGGTCTGGCCAGCGTTCCGTTTCATTATAGGACCATTCCGGACACTGCAAAGGGCCGCGAGCCCCTGGCAATGCCTATCCAGCCTATTTCCTGATGGCGCGGAGCAGCTGGGCCGAAGGCTCGCCATCCGGCTGAAGACCGAGCCGTTGCTGCAGATTGGCGATCGCAGCCTTCGAGCCCGAGCCGAAATTGCCGTCCACCTCGCCCTCGTAATAGCCGAGTTCCTTGAGACGGTGCTGCAGCTCGAACTTCTCGGTGATGTCGAGCGTGCCGTCCGGGCGCGGCCATTTCTGGCGCATGCCCTGATAGCCGGCGATCTGGTCTGCCAGCAGGCCGACGGCGAGCGCATAGGTATCGGCGGCATTGTATTTCTTGATGACGAAGAAGTTTTTGGTCATCAGGAAGCCTGGGCCGTTCTTTCCCGCCGGCATCTTGAGGCTGGCGCGGTCGCCGGAACTCTTGAAATCCTTGCCGTTCGCTCTGACGAAGCCGAGCTTTTCCCATTGTGCGAGAGTCAATGTCTTGCCGGCATAGGCGGAACCACCCTGCGGCACCACGACCTCGTAGCCCCAGGTCTTGCCCGGCGTCCAGCCGTTCTGCTTCAGGAGATTGGCGGAGGTCGCAAGCGCATCCGGCACGGAGTTCCAGATATCGCGCTTGCCGTTTCCATCGGCATCGAAGCCGTAGAGCAGGTAGCTCGAGGGAATGAACTGCGTATGGCCCATGGCGCCTGCCCACGAACCGGTCATGCCATGGGGCGGGATGTCGCCGGACTGGATGATCTTCAGCGCCGCGATCAGCTGTGTGCGGGCGAACTTCGCGCGCTTCGGATCCGAATAGGCAAGGGTTGCCAGCGCCTGCGGTACGTAATGCAGCTTTTCCGGCTTGTCGAGAATCGCGCCGTAATTGGACTCCATCGACCAGATGGCAAGCAGGATGTTGCGGTCCACGCCGAAGTGCCGTTCGATCGCGGCAAGCGTGCGCCCGTATTTCTGCCCCATGTCCTGGCCGATCCGGGCGGTATAGGGGTTCACATGGCTGTCCATGTAATCCCAGACACGGAAGGTGAATTCCGGCTGATAGGCCGCCTTGCGCAGCACGTCCGGGTCCGGATCGTTGACGCCCGCAAAGGCCGCGCGATAGGTGGTCTTGGAAATCCCGGCCTTGGCTGCGACGGGATAGAAGTTGACGATCCAGTTGCGGAAGCCCTGATCCGCCCGGGCCTGACCGCCAAAGCCGAGCGTTGCCGCAACGGCGAGGCCGAGGACGGTTCGGGCAAGGTAGGATCGGCGCTTGTCGGTCATGGCAATATCCCGTCGTTTGCTCGGGCCGGGTGACTTCACCACGCCCTTCCGCTAGGCTAATGCGAGATCGTCAACAAATTCTTTACCATATGAAGAAGCCCACGTCATTCTTCGCAAAATAGTAGCAATTCACCGCTACTTCGACTCTGTTGAATAGGGCATGATCAGCCTGATTGTAATCAGCCATGGAGGCGTGTTTGGGACAGCATCGTAAGGTTCGCAAGGCAGTATTTCCGGTGGCGGGACTTGGCACCCGCTTTCTTCCGGCCACCAAGGCCGTACCGAAGGAAATGCTCACTGTCGTCGACAAGCCCGTGATCCAGTATGTGGTGGACGAGGCGCTCGAAGCTGGCATCGAACACCTGGTCTTCGTCACGGGGCGCGGCAAGGGCGTCATCGAGGACTATTTCGACATCCAGTACGAACTTGAACAGACGCTGAAGGAACGCAACAAGAAGGCGGAACTCACGCTTTTGTCCGGCATCCTGCCGAAGGCCGGCATGGCAAGTTTCACCCGCCAGCAGGAACCTCTCGGCCTCGGCCATGCCGTCTGGTGCGCGCGTGACATCGTCGGAGACGAGCCGTTTGCGCTGCTTCTTCCCGACATGATCATGCGCGGCGAAAAGGGCTGCATGAAGGGCATGATCGAGCTCTACGACCAGTCCGGCGGCAATGTCATCGCGGTCGAGGAATGCCATCCCGACCAGGCCCACAAATATGGCATCGTCGGCGTGGGAGATGCGATCGGCTCCGGCTTCCGCATCACCGGCATGGTGGAAAAGCCCGCCAAGGGCACGGCGCCCTCGAACTTCTTCATCAATGGCCGCTACATCCTGCAGCCGGAGATCTTCTCGATCCTCGAAACCCAGGAACGCGGTGCCGGCAACGAGATCCAGCTGACCGACGGCATGCTGAAGCTCGCCGCCAGCCAGGATTTCGCGGGCTATCACTTCAAGGGCGAGACCTTCGATTGCGGCGCCAAGGATGGCTTCATCCTCGCCAATGTCGCCTTCGCGCTTGAACGCGCCGACATCCGCCCGACCGTGGAAGAGCCGCTCAAGCAGCTTCTGGCCGCGCTGAAGGGCTGAGACGTCCTGTTTTTGCCGATCGGGCCGTCCAGCGAGAGCAGGGCGGCCTTTTGCATTACCGCTTCAGCGTCAGCCCCAGCCCGGCGCGCAGCACGTCGGTGGAGCTGCCGCCATCGGACGCGGTGCGTTCCCAGGAGACGTCGCCGGTCAGGTCGACATAGCGGTTGAGGCCGTAGGTGAGGCCGGCGCCGAGGGTGGTGACGCGTTCGTCGGCAGACGTGTTCGAGGGGCGATAGTTTCGCCAGGTGACCCCGGAATTCAGGCGGGCTATCAGATCCGCGGTCACTTCCTGCCGGAGCGCGAGCGTGAGCGCGCGGTTGACATAGCCGGACTGGTTGGCGACGAAGGAGGGCTCCACTGATGTGAGAAGCCCGAGCGTCACGTCGGTCCCGCGCCGCGGCGACCAGTTGGCGGCTGCATCGAGCACGACGGCATCGACGGCGGCGAGCCGCGCATCGGCAAACGTCACGTGGCGATAGCCAAGGCCCAGTTCGCCCTTCAGCCTGTCTCTTATACACATCTCCGAGCCCAC
>CAMFHT010000395.1 GCA_945952245.1 uncultured Rhizobium sp.
CGCCGGAAGCGCCGCTCGACTTCGGCAATGCCGGCACCGGCTGCCGCCTCACCATGGGCCTCGTCGGCGTCTACGACTTCTCGTCCACCTTCGTCGGCGATGCCTCGCTGACCGCCCGCCCGATGGGCCGGGTGCTGAACCCGCTGCGCGAAATGGGCGTGCAGGTGGAAGCCGCAGCCGGCGACCGCCTGCCGGTCACGCTGCACGGGCCGAAGACACCGGCGCCGATCACCTACCGCGTGCCCATGGCCTCGGCACAGGTCAAGTCCGCCGTGCTGCTTGCAGGCCTCAACACGCCCGGCATCACGACGGTGATCGAGCCGGTCATGACGCGCGATCATACGGAAAAGATGCTGCAGGGCTTCGGCGCTGCCCTTTCCGTCGAGACGGACCGCGATGGCGTGCGCACCATCCGGCTCGAAGGCCGCGGCAAGCTCACGGGCCAGACGATCGCGGTCCCCGGCGACCCGTCGTCCACTGCCTTCCCGCTGGTTGCCGCCCTTCTCGTGCCGGGATCCGACGTGATCATCCGCAACGTGCTGATGAACCCGACCCGCACGGGCCTGATCCTGACGCTGCAGGAAATGGGCGCCTCGATCGAGATCCTCGACCCGCGGCTTGCGGGCGGCGAGGACGTGGCGGATCTGCGCGTGCGTCATTCGCATCTGAAGGGCGTCACCGTGCCGGAAGACCGCGCGCCCTCGATGATCGACGAATATCCCGTGCTCGCCGTCGCTGCCGCTTTTGCCGAGGGCAGGACGGTGATGAATGGCCTCGAGGAACTGCGCGTGAAGGAATCCGACCGCCTCTCTGCCGTTGCCAACGGTCTGACGCTCAATGGCGTGGCCTGCGAGGAAGGCGAAGCGACGCTGGCCGTCACCGGCCGTCCCGACGGCAAGGGCTATGGCACGCCGAAGGGCGAGGCGGTCAAGACCCATCTCGATCACCGCATCGCGATGAGCTTCCTGATCATGGGCCTTGCCTCCGAGAATCCCGTCACGGTGGATGATGCGACCATGATCGCCACGTCCTTCCCGGAATTCATGGACCTGATGAAGGGCCTCGGGGCACGCATTGACTTGCAAGATTAGGCTGTCCTCTACCAATAACTATGTACTGTGATAACTATAAATTATAGCGCAATGCGCGCTGATCTTGTAAGCGCGTAGAGACCGCGCCATAAGGTGCAAAGCCTACGACTAGGAAGCTTGAAGATCAGCCTTTCGCTGACACCGGCAAGGCGCAGGACCGTGCCGGTGTCTTACCGATAGTTGGCACAGAGATGTGCAACAATAACCGGCGGCGCGTTTCTTCGCTGCTTAGGAGTAAGAGTTGAAGCTCGTATATTACAAGAAGTCCGTTCCGAATTTTGGCGATGACCTGAACGCGGAGCTGTGGCCGAAGCTAGAGCCTTCGCTTTTCGACGAGGACAACGAAGAAGCCTTTGTCGGCATCGGCACCATCATCGGCATGCCGATGAAGAGCTTCAAGACTCTCAACGTTTTTTCTTCCGGCGCGGGAAACGATCCGATCAGCCGGTGGAAAGACTACAAGGTGAATTTCAAGGCCGTACGCGGGCCGATTTCTGCAGCGGTTCTGGGCTTGGCACCCGATGTTGCGGCATCTGATGGAGCGCTGCTTTCGCCACTCGTCTGGCCCGCGCCTGAGCATGCGGTGCGCAATGACATCATCATGGTACCGCATTGGGAGACTCTGGAGCATCCTGGCTGGGCGGAAGTCGAACGACTGACGGGCTTCCGGATCGTCGATCCCAGACAATCCCCGGGAAAGGTAATTTCGGACATCTACTCTGCTCGAATGGTACTGACCGAATCGCTTCACGGCGCCATCATCGCTGACACCTACGGCATTCCATGGATCGGCTTTGCCACCAGCAACAATTTTTCCTTCGGCAAGTGGGTGGATTGGGCTATGTCGGTCGGGCTGCCCTGCGAACTCGCCATGGTTCCCCCACCGAGTGCATCGACGGTCGTTCAATTCGGCCGTTTGCGTTACCCCCATGACACGACCGTGCACTTTGGCAAGGAAGAAGCGTTCAAGAGCATGCATGCACGGATGGACCCGGTAGCCGGCGTCAAAGGCGGACTTGTGCAAAGCCTGAAGACCGCGATTAAGAACACGTCGTTCTATCAGCGCAGCCTGAGCCTTTCTCCGGAGAAAACGGCGGAGTCGCTCTTGAAGCTCAGCAGACGAAGCGGCTATTTGTCGTCTCCGGAAGTCAGAAGCGCAAGAGCTGACGACCTTCTCCAGCGTCTTCGCACGATGGCGGCCACGCGCTGAAGGTTCTCTGCCACGCGTCAGCCGTTAAGAGGGGGATGCCATCGGCATGATCCGCGGATTGCTGGCTCAGATGCCAGCTCCGCATATGGAGCCGGATTGCATGAACCCGAGGGCACATCAGTCAAAAGCATTGACAAGTCGCCGCTTCTCATTTCTTCGTCGCGTGCGGAGCATATGACCAATGTTGAGAAATTCGGCAGACAATGATGAGCTTCACCATCGCAATTGACGGACCTGCCGCAGCGGGCAAGGGCACGCTGTCGCGGATGATTGCCGCTCATTACGGCTTTCAGCATCTGGATACCGGTCTCACCTACCGCGCGGCGGCCAAGGCCATGCTGGACCAGGGCCTGCCGCTCGACGACGAGGTTCTGGCCGCGGGTTTTGCGGGGAAGGTAGATCTTTCCGGGCTTGACCGTTCCGTGCTTTCCGCCCACGGCATCGGCGAGGCGGCCTCGAAGATTGCGGTCATGCCCGCCGTCCGCCGCGAACTCGTGGAAGCGCAGCGGCGGTTTGCGGCGCGCGAACCGGGCACCGTGCTCGACGGACGCGACATCGGCACGGTCGTCTGTCCGGATGCGCCGGTGAAGCTGTTCGTCACGGCAAGCCCAGAGGTGCGAGCGCGGCGGCGCTTCGACGAGATCATCGCATCGGGGGAGGCAGCCGATTACGAGCGGATCTTCGCAGAAGTGCGCCAGAGGGACGAGCGCGACATGAACCGCGCCGACAGCCCGTTGAAGCCGGCTGCGGATGCGCACTTGCTAGATACGTCCGAAATGAGTATAGAGGCCGCATTTCGCGCAGCCCGGTCCCTGATCGACGCCGCACTGAAACAAGAATGAAGACCGGCCGCCGGTGTCTCAATGGACAGGCGGCCTTCATGCCTGACAGACCGTCCCAGCGCCGGATTGCTCCTCGATGAAGGAGCGGACGGGAACTCAGGCCATTGCCAACACCAGCCCACCGGCGCATGCGGCATTCCCGAGGGAATGTCTTTCCAGGAGTTTTCATGTCTCAAGCAAGCCCCACCCGTGACGATTTCGCGGCCCTTCTCGAAGAATCGTTTGCCAAGAACGATCTCGCCGAAGGCTACGTCACCAAGGGTATCATCACCGCCATCGAGAAGGACGTCGCCATCGTCGACGTCGGTCTCAAGGTCGAAGGCCGCATCGCGCTGAAGGAATTCGGCGCCCGTGCCAAGGACGGCACGCTCAAGGTCGGCGACGAAGTCGAAGTCTATGTCGAGCGCATCGAAAACGCGCT
>CAMFHT010000396.1 GCA_945952245.1 uncultured Rhizobium sp.
GCGTCGCCCAGGTCGGGGGTGCGTCGGAGCCGGTGATTTCCTTCAGCTTCTTGACGTTGTAGCCAATACCCGTGGTGCCCCACATGTAATCGACGGCATAGTCATTGCCGGGGTCATAGGCCGCCGTGCGCTGGTTGATCACGTCCCACATGTTGGAAAGGTTCGGAAGCTTGGACTTGTCCAGCTTCTGGAATACGCCTGCCTGGATCTGCCGCTCGAGGAAATGGGCGGAGGGAACGACGACGTCATAGCCGGAACCGCCGGCGAGCAGTTTGTTCTCCAGCGTCTCGTTGCTGTCGAACACGTCGTATACAACCTTGATGCCGGTTTCCTTGGTAAATTCTTCCAGTACGGAATTGTCGATATAGTCCGACCAGTTATAGACGTTAACGACACGATCTTCGGCATGTGCGAGTGCGGGAAGCCCGAGGGCGGCCAGCGCAACCGTCATAATCCGCATTAATTTCATGATGTTCTCCTCTATCCGGGGTATAGCCGCCTCCCCTTCATTGGGGAGCCTATCCGCCGTTGTTTCATTAAGGGGAGAGACTATGGAGGAAAAAGGAAGGCGGCAAGGGGGGCGCAAAAGAATCTAACACACCGTTAACTTCTACTGGAAATCGAAGGCCGAGAGGCCCGTGACCATCTCGTCCAGACCCAGCGGCTTCGTGACCGGCGGCTCCGCCCGCGACAGGCAGGCCTGGCGCTCGCAGAGTCGGCAGGCAGCGCCGATCGGCAGGACCGGAACCCCGCGGCGGATCGCCTGGCCGTAGACCGCTTCCTCCGCATGGGCGATCTCGCAGCCGACGAGGATCGCGGTGCGCCGCACCCGCTCCTGGAAGGCCACATGCGGACCGTCAAGCGTACGTGAGATCAGCAAGTAGCCGGTACCGTCCGGCATTTCCGCGTGGTCGACGAGGATCTGAGACGGCTGAGAGAAGGTGGTGTGGATGTTGAGCTTGGGACAGGCTCCGCCGAAGCGCGATTGCGGGAAGCCCTGCGCACCCGAGCGCCGCAGCCGGTTGCCGGCGTGGTCCATCTCCATCATGAAGAAGGGAATGCCCGGCGCGCCCGGCCGCGCCAGCATGGTGAGCCTGACCGCCGCCTGCTCGAAGGAGACGCCGAAGCGGACCCGGAGCAGGTCGATGTCGTAACGGGCGCGCTGCGCCTGCGCGAGAAAGGTGCCATAGGGCATCATCAGCGCGAACGCCGCATAGCGGGCAAGCTCGAAGCGGGCGAGACGCCTCGCCTCGTTGCCGGAAAGCTGCAGGGCTTCGAGTTCACCGAGGATCTCGGTGCGGAGCGCGAGCAGGCAGGCCTCCTGCACGATCTCCCGCATCTGGTCATGGACCGAGAGCCGCTCCGAGATGAAGAGCCGCATGGAATGCCGGTCGAAGCGGCGGCGCTGGTTTGGCATGGCATGGACGGGGAGCGTGCGCACCACGATGCCATGCTCGCTCTTCAGCCAGTCCTTGACGGCGGACAGAATGCCGTCTGCCGGGTCGAGCCGCTGATGGAAAGCCTCCGCGGCATCCTCTATTGCCGCAAAGAAATAGGGCCTCCGCTCCAGCTTCTCGCGCACCTCGTCCATGGGAAGACGTGCGGCGGACAGCGAGGTATCGTGCCCTTCGCGCGCCAGAAGCTCGGCGAGATCGGTGAGCCGTGCCGCCTGTTCGCGGTAGGCGCGGTAGAGCTTCACGACGGCGGCGGCGGCATTCGGCGCGGCCTCCGCGACTTCGATCAGTTCCTGGTCCCCCGGCACTTCGCCGGAGAGAAGCGGATCGGCAAAGACCTCGCGCAGACCGCCGGAGATGTCGCTGCCCGTGCCGCCGCGCAGCTCGTCCAGGTCCACCTTGTAGACGGCGGCGAGCTTGAGCAGCAGCTGCACCGTCAGCGGCCGCTGGTTCCGCTCGATCAGGTTGAGATAGGAGGGGGAGATCTCCAGCGCCTCGGCCATGGCCGTCTGCGTCAGATTGAGGCCGTTGCGGATGCGGCGCAGGCGGGGGCCCGCAAAGATCTTGTTTTCAGCCATTTGTAATGCCTTTTACAACTTTGGTCGCAGCCGTCACATTTACAAGCTTTACAAATTTACAAGTCTCGCTTGTCAAACACAAGACATCATAACCCTTTTCAGATGCTCATTTCATCCATTTTTCTGGCGCTTTTCGCAGTGCAGTGTAAAACCAGTCACATCAGATCACGGCTGCTTCCCAAGGGCAGCTTCCCGAACCGGACCCACCGGACCAGCAGATGGAGCATTATATGACTGATTTTTACAATCTCGTTCCCAGCGCCCCCAAGGGCCGTTACGACGGCATCGAGCGCAGCTATACCGCCGAGGACGTGAAGCGTCTGCGCGGTTCGGTCGAGATCAAGTATTCGCTGGCCGAAATGGGTGCGAACCGGCTGTGGAAGCTGATCAGCGAGGAACCCTTCGTCAATGCGCTCGGTGCGCTCTCCGGCAACCAGGCCATGCAGATGGTCCGCGCCGGGCTGAAGGCGATCTACCTTTCCGGCTGGCAGGTCGCCGCCGATGCGAACACCGCCTCCGCCATGTATCCGGACCAGTCGCTCTACCCGGCCAATGCCGCGCCGGAACTCGCCAAGCGCATCAACCGCACGCTGCAGCGTGCCGACCAGATCGAGACGCAGGAAGGCAAGGGCCTTTCCGTCGACACCTGGTTCGCGCCGATCGTCGCCGATGCGGAAGCCGGCTTCGGCGGTCCGCTCAATGCCTTCGAGATCATGAAGGCCTTCATCGAGGCCGGCGCTGCCGGCGTTCACTATGAAGACCAGCTGGCTTCGGAAAAGAAGTGCGGCCATCTTGGCGGCAAGGTCCTGATCCCGACCGCGGCCCATATCCGCAACCTCACGGCCGCCCGGCTTGCCGCCGACGTCATGGGCACGCCGACGCTGATCATCGCCCGCACGGACGCGGAAGCGGCAAAGCTCCTGACCTCCGACATCGACGAGCGCGACCAGCCCTTCGTGGACTACGATGCCGGCCGCACCACGGAAGGCTTCTACCAGGTCCGCAACGGCATCGAGCCCTGCATCGCCCGCGCCATCGCCTACGCCCCCTATTGCGACCTGATCTGGATGGAAACTTCCAAGCCCGACCTCGAACAGGCGCGCAAGTTCGCCGAGGCCGTGCACAAGGCGCATCCGGGCAAGAAGCTCGCCTATAACTGCTCGCCCTCCTTCAACTGGAAGAAGAACCTGGATGACGCGACCATTGCCAAGTACCAGAAGGAACTCGGCGCCATGGGCTACAAGTTCCAGTTCATCACGCTCGCCGGCTTCCACCAGCTGAACTACGGCATGTTCGAACTAGCCCGCGGCTACAAGGACCGGCAGATGGCCGCCTATTCCGAGCTGCAGCAGGCGGAATTCGCCGCCGAGGTCAACGGCTATACCGCGACCAAGCACCAGCGCGAGGTCGGCACCGGCTATTTCGACGCAGTGTCCATGGCGATCTCCGGCGGCAAGTCCTCGACGACCGCGATGAAGGAATCGACCGAGACGGCCCAGT
>CAMFHT010000397.1 GCA_945952245.1 uncultured Rhizobium sp.
CGATTCCGTTACCGCCGAAGGGCGACGGAACCCCATCGCCCGGCTACGATCGCGACGCCGCGATCTCGTCGAACGTGGTCTCCGCAAGCTTGAATCGGAGGTCAGCTTCCCGCTTGTGGTGTTTAGGATGACGATCGGGGTGAAGTTTCGACCGGTATGCTCGGCGCGCCGCCAGGACCAGCCAGTCGGGTGCACCAGGGATGAGCCCGACCTTGTGATAGAGCGCCGTCATCGGATCAGGCTCGGAAACAGGACGGGACGCCCGAAGTCGCTCGACCTCGACCCGCAGGGCCTCCACCTGCGTTTCCGCCTCCGTCACCATGCTTTCGAGCGCGGCGACGTAGTTCGGGTCGATGGTCCTGCTCTTGGACCATGGCGAGATGGTGCGGCGTTCGATGGAAACCGAGATCAGCCACAGCGCGGCGATCGCGATGACGATCAGCACGAAGTAGGAGAACAAGGTCGCCCAGGGCAGCGACAGGACCCAGCCGAGCGCCGTGAGGACGAGGAAAGTTCGCATGGATCAGGCCGCATCCCGACCCTGGACCTGCTGTTCAAGCTCGTCCAAGAGTCGGTCAATCTCGGCATCGCCGTTCGCGTCATCCGCCTCTTCGCGTCGCACGTCCCAAGCGAAGGGGGCGGTGTGGTCAATGAGCTTGTGCAGCGTCTGCTCGTCGGCCATGGGGGGCGCTACGGACTGGTAGAAGATGCCGTACTGGTCCAGCTTCGCTTGAACCCAAGCCGCCATCTCAGGGCTCACACGCCTGTTACGAGGTGCCCGGAGGTCCTCGCAAACCCAATTCGTCTGATCGCGGCTCGTCAGGCGCAGCAATTCGAGAACGGCCTGTTCACCCGGTTTCACGACCTCGAAAATCAGTCTTTCCCCGAGGAAAGTGAACGATTTTCTTTGGGCGGCGCAGTTTCTGAGACGGCGGCCCAGATCATCCAGTTCCCTTCCAAGGCGGAGTCGCAGGTCAGGGTCACTCGTCGGAATGGGAGCCGCAAACGGAAGGCGGACCTGTCGAGACAGCCAGCCTTCCGCCCATTCAGTCATTTTGCAACCTCGGGTGCCAACCGCCAATTGGTCGAGGCTCTCCCGGATCGACGCTGGCGTCGCGTCGCACAGGTCCACGATCATCCGGGTGAAGGCGTTCAGCGCGGGAACTTCGGCAGGTTTGGTTCTCTCCAGCACCGCTCTGTGCTGAAGCACGTCGTCGAGGCCAGCGGCGACAACAATATGTTCAGAGCGAAGCTGGCCTTCCAGTTGCCCGAGCGCTTTCGCCCGGCCTCGGTTCTCAGACCTCGCGAAAATGTCGAAGGTCTGCCTGTAGGTCTCGGGGCCATACAACGGCATGCAACCGAACCTGGAGAATGCCCCCAGCAGTCCATCCGGGCAAGTGCCGTAGAGCGCTTCGAGTACACGCTTCGGCTTCAGCAGGATCAACGCACGGGCGATCTGCGCGAGAGGATCGAGGTGGCCGAGATCGCGCAAAACATCAGGAGCATGAACCCCAAGCCGGTGAAGGAATTCATCGGGGTGATCGAGGTCGATCTCGGATGCCAGGGCAAAAAACGCTGAGCGGCTCAAGCTGCTCGCGTACAGCAATCTCAAGATGAAGCTCGGGCAGGAAGATTCAAGCCGTGCCGCGATGTTCAGAGCATATCCTCTGAACTCTTTCGGCAGGATTGGCTGACGATCGACTTGCCCCAATGACTGCTCCACGCTTATTTCGGCTAACAAGCATGAGACAGAACTTAATTTTTTCAACAATTTTAATGCCAGCCGGTGCCGACATCGCTGCCGAGCCGTTAACCCGATGCCAGAAACACGATGGCGGACGGGAGAGTCGTCCGCCGATTCTTCGTCCAACTAGCCTCGTAGCGGGTCAACCCACTCACGGCTGGCGCTCATATCAGGGAGCCGTTCGACCCGAGTGACGATATCCCCTGCAAGATTGCCGCGAACTTGCCCCTTCAGAACGCGAACTTCGCCTGTCCCTTGTCTCCGGCAGGGCGCAGGCGGGCGTATGCGAGAAGGTCGGCAACCGAGCCGCCCTTGTCGCGCCATCCGTAGAAAGCATCCTCGCCTAAGAGGACGTAGTGCCATTCGGCATCGCTCCGCTGTTCCGGCGCAATGGCGTTGATACGATCGCACCACGCGACCGCCGCCTTGCGCTTGCGGAGCACGTTCGGCGTTGTGAGTTGGTTTTGCGCTTTCGTTTCCACCAGATAAATGGAAGCTCCCGCTCGTACGAGAAAATCGGCAGAGTAAAAGGCGGGCAGGCCATCTTCCTTGATGTAGCGAAGGCGGGCGAAGGTATGCTTCTGCTCGTTCACCTTGCAGAACGCATCGACGCTGGCGTCCCGCTCGCAGCTTTCCATGAAAGCCTGTTCGAGCCCGCCGTTGCGGGAAGGATATGGCAGGCGCAGATAAATCGCCTTTTCGACAGCCAGCGATGAACCCTCAAGCATGGCGAGCTTGGCAACTTCGGAAAGACGGCGGTGCGCCACTTCGGCGTCCGCAACGATCACACTGTCTTCGGCTTCCAGAATCGCCCGAGCCCAAACCTTGATGATATGTTCCGTCACCGGGTCGATCAGCAGAACCCGCCAGTTTTCATCCGCGAGCGGGTCCATTTCGCGCTTGAAGAGATGGTGACGGATGAAGGTGTCTATGCCTTCGGCCAATTCCGCGCGATTGATCTGGATGTAGGGAAACTTGCTCGCATTGGCGAAAGCCTTGGAACTGGAAGTCGTGTCCGTCAGCGTCACGGCTTCCGTGATCCGGCGCGTGATCCGCGACAGATAGTCGTTGTAGCCGGTGGCCGTCATGACGCCGCCGTGCACACGGTAATCGCCAAAGCGCGTTTTCGCCTGCACGTCTTCGGAATGGAATTTCTCGCCGTGCCCGAGTTGGCTTTTGAGTTGTTCGAGGCTGAAAGCACCGAAGGGTGCCAAGGAGGACGGGTTGATTTGCGAATCTTCCAGTTCCTCCACCTGTTCGCGCAGAATGAACGGAATGGCGAAATCGTATTCCTCGAAACCAGGGCGGAGGCCGACCGAAACCAAGTCGCCCGTGCCGCTGGTGTTCCGATCATCCTCGTCATCCGATTCAGCCGCCAGTCCCTCCTGAATCAGTTCCTCATAGAAGCTCTGAAAGGCCGGATGCTCGACGATGGACAGAATGTCGATCATGTTGGTGGGCGTCTTGCCGCTGCGGATAAGCTGGCGGTTCTCCCGCTTGATGTCGTCATATTCGTTGCCGCGCCACATGAGACGCAGCCCCCGACCGATTGTCTGTTCGAGTAGGATTCCCGCGCTCGACGCGCGCAGGGGAACGATCACGCAGATATTGTTCACGTCGAAGCCTTCGCGCAGCATGAGCACGCGGACGATGACGCGCGGAGATTTATGCGGGTCCACGTCGGACAGGCGTTCGGGCAGCACCTTCGATTCCTCGGGCTTCAATTCCTCCTTGCGGTTGGAATCGACC
>CAMFHT010000398.1 GCA_945952245.1 uncultured Rhizobium sp.
TGGCAAAGCTGAAAGTTGACGGTAAAGAGATCGAGGTTCCGGATCATTTCACGCTGCTCCAGGCGTGCGAGGAAGCCGGCGCCGAGGTTCCGCGCTTCTGTTTTCATGAACGCCTCTCGGTAGCGGGTAACTGCCGCATGTGCCTTGTCGAGGTGAAGGGCGGCCCGCCGAAGCCGGCGGCCTCCTGCGCCATGGGCGTGCGCGACATCCGCGGCGGACCGAACGGCGAACTGCCGGAAGTGTTCACCAACACGCCGATGGTCAAGAAGGCCCGCGAAGGCGTGATGGAGTTCCTGCTCATCAACCATCCGCTGGATTGCCCGATCTGCGACCAGGGCGGCGAATGCGACCTGCAGGACCAGGCCATGGCCTTTGGCATCGATAGCTCGCGCTATACCGAAGACAAGCGCGCCGTCGAGGACAAGTATATCGGCCCGCTGGTCAAGACCGAGATGAACCGCTGCATTCACTGCACGCGCTGCGTCCGCTTCACCACCGAAGTGGCCGGCATCGCCGAGCTTGGCCTCATCGGCCGCGGCGAAGACGCCGAGATCACCACCTATCTCGAGCAGGCCATGACCTCGGAGCTGCAGGGCAACGTGGTCGACCTCTGCCCGGTCGGCGCGCTGACCTCCAAGCCCTTCGCCTTCACGGCCCGCCCGTGGGAACTCGGCAAGACCGAATCGATCGACGTCATGGACGCGCTCGGCTCGGCGATCCGCGTCGACACCCGCGGCCGCGAAGTCATGCGCATCCTGCCGCGCGTCAACGAGGACATCAACGAAGAGTGGATCTCCGACAAGTCGCGCTTCATCTGGGACGGCCTGAAGGCCCAGCGTCTCGACCGGCCCTATGTCCGCCGTGACGGTCGCCTGCAGCCCGCAAGCTGGAACGAAGCCTTCGCCGCTATCAAGGCCGCCGTTTCCGCGACTTCGGGCGAGCGCATCGGCGCGATCGCCGGCGATCTCGCCTCGGTCGAGGAAATGTATGCGCTCTCGGAACTGGTGAAGTCGCTGGGTTCGAAGAACCTCGACTGCCGCCAGGACGGCGCAGCACTCGATCCCTCGCTCGGCCGCGCGAGCTATCTGTTCAACTCCACCATCGCCGGCATCGAAGAGGCGGATGCGCTCCTGATCGTGGGTTCCAACCCGCGCTTCGAAGCCGCCGTGCTCAATGCCCGCATCCGCAAGCGCTGGCGCCGCGGCAACTTCCCGATCGGCGTGATCGGCGAAGGCGGCGAGCTGCGTTACGACTATGATTACCTCGGCGCGGGCTCGGACACACTGAACGACCTCGCCGCCGGCAATGGCAGCTTCGCCGAAAAGCTCCGCAACGCCAAGAAGCCGATGATCATCGTCGGCCAGGGCGCGCTGACGGGCGTCAACGGCTCCGCCGTTCTCGCGGCCGCCGCCGGGCTTGCGGTTTCGGTCGGCGCGATTGCCGAAGGCTGGAACGGTTTCAACGTGCTGCACACGGCAGCCGCCCGCGTCGGCGGCCTCGATCTCGGCTTCGTGCCGGGCGAGGGTGGCCAGAACGCAGCCGCCATGCTTGCTTCCATGGACGTGCTCTTCCTGCTTGGTGCGGACGAGCTCGACTTCTCCGCCAAGGGCGCGAAGTTTACCGTCTACATCGGCTCGCACGGCGACAACGGCGCGATGAACGCTGACGTCATCCTGCCGGGCGCTGCCTATACCGAAAAGGTCGGCACCTGGGTGAATACCGAAGGCCGGGTGCAGATGTCGAACCGCGCCAACTTCCCGCCGGGCGATGCCCGCGAGGACTGGGCGATCCTGCGTGCGCTTTCCGACGTGCTCGGCAAGCGACTGCCCTTCGATTCGCTGAACGGCCTGCGCCAGAAGCTCCATGCGGCCTTCCCGCATTTCGCCGAAACGGACGAGATTGCCGCCGGCAATGCGGACGATGTCGCGGCGCTTGCGAAAAAAGCCGGGAAGATCGCGCCTGCCGGGTTTGCGACGGCGGTGAAAGACTTCTATTTGACGAACCCGATCGCGCGCGCCTCCAAGGTGATGGCCGAGTGCTCGGCATTGGCCCGCAACAATTTCAAGGCTGCGGCGGAGTAAGAGCAGATGACCATGCAAATGTTCCTTTCTTCCTATGTCTGGCCGACGGCCATCATGGTCGGGCAGTCCCTGCTGCTTCTGGTCTGCCTGCTGCTGCTGATCGCCTACTTCCTGCTGGCGGACCGCAAGATCTGGGCCGCCGTGCAGCTGCGCCGCGGTCCGAACGTGGTCGGGCCCTGGGGTCTGTTCCAGTCCTTTGCCGACCTTTTGAAGTTCGTCTTCAAGGAGCCGGTCATTCCGGCGGGCGCCAACAAGGGCGTCTTCCTGCTGGCGCCGCTGGTCGGCGTTACGCTGGCTCTCGCCACCTGGGCGGTGGTGCCGCTGAATGCGGGCTGGGTGATCGCCAATATCAATGTCGGCATTCTCTATGTCTTTGCCATCTCCTCGCTGGAGGTCTATGGCATCATCATGGGCGGCTGGGCATCGAACTCCAAATATCCGTTCCTCGGCGCGCTCCGCTCGGCAGCGCAGATGGTGTCCTACGAAGTCTCGATCGGCTTCGTGATCGTTACCGTCCTGCTCTGCGTCGGCTCGCTGAACCTGACGGATATCGTCATGGCGCAGCACGACGGCCTCGGCACCCGGCTCGGCCTGCCCGCATCCTTCCTGGACTGGCACTGGCTGTCGCTCTTCCCGATGTTCATCGTCTTCTTCATCTCGGCGCTGGCCGAGACGAACCGCCCGCCCTTCGACCTTCCGGAAGCGGAATCGGAACTGGTGGCCGGCTTCATGGTGGAATATGGCTCCACCCCCTACATGATGTTCATGCTGGGCGAATACTCGGCCATCGTGCTGATGTGCGCGCTCACCACCATCCTCTTCCTGGGTGGCTGGCTGCCGCCGGTCGATGTGTGGTTCCTGAACTGGGTTCCCGGTATCGTCTGGTTCCTGATCAAGGCATCGCTCGTCTTCTTCATGTTCGCCATGGTCAAGGCCTTCGTGCCGCGCTACCGCTATGACCAGCTGATGCGGCTGGGCTGGAAGGTCTTCCTGCCCATCTCGCTCGCCATGGTCATCATTACCGCATTCGTTCTGAAGTTCATGGGCTGGGCCTGATCATGGCCCTGTCAGTGAATTCGAGAGTTGGAGATTGAGATGGCCGCTGTAACCCGTGCTGTCAGTTCGCTTTTCCTGAAGGAATTCATCGGCGCCTTCGTGCTGTCGATGAAGTATTTCTTCAAGCCGAAGGCGACCGTGAACTATCCGTTCGAAAAGAACCCGGTCTCTCCGCGCTTCCGCGGCGAGCATGCGTTGCGCCGCTATCCCAACGGGGAAGAGCGCTGCATCGCCTGCAAGCTCTGCGAAGCCGTCTGCCCCGCGCAGGCGATCACCATCGAAGCCGGTCCGCGCCGCAATGACGGCACCCGCCGCACGGTGCGCTACGACATCGACATGGTGA
>CAMFHT010000399.1 GCA_945952245.1 uncultured Rhizobium sp.
AGGATGGCGGCAGCCAGGTGAGGGGGCTCCGGGTGCAAACCTTAGCCGTCTTCCCCCTACCGCCGGTTCGTCAGATAAACCCCCGCCAGCACCACCAGCGCCCCGACCACGATGGGCGGCGTCAGGGGTTCGCCGAAGAAGGCCCAGGCTTCCACCGCCACCAGCGGCGGCATGAGGTAGATGAGCGAGGCGGCGCGGGCGACCTGGCCTTGCCTGATGAGCATCAGCAGCAGGCCGATCGCGCCCATGGACAGACCGAAGACGGACCAGGCCAGCGAGAGATGCGCCGTCAGGCTGCCGTCATAGTGCCATTCTCCGATGAGGAGCGAGGCCGGGAAGAGCACCAGCACGGCGCCGACATATTGCAGCGTGGCGATGGCGCGGATGTCGCCGTTCTGCAGGTATCGCTTCTGGTAGAGCGTCCCCGCGGTGACGGAAAACATGCCGGCGAGATTGACGGCGAGCGGCAGCGCCTGCACCGCGAGCATGTCGACGGTGAAGCTCGCGAGCTTCGGCGATATGGCAATCGCGATGCCGGCGAAGCCGAGCGCGAGCCCGGCCTTCTGCATGCGCGACAGGTTCTCCCCGAGAAGCAGGGAGGCGGCGATGGCGGTCAGGAGCGGCTGCAGCCCGGCGATGATGCCGGAGAGGCCCGCCGGTACGCCCTTTTCGATCGCCCACCAGAGCGGCCCGAGATAGAGCCCGTGCAGCAGCACGCCGGAGAAGACGGCATGCGCGACGAGCCGCGGGCTCCTCGGCCAGCTGGCGCCCGAGACGAGGCAGAAGACCGTGAAGGCAATGGCCGAGAGACCGAAGCGCAGGAACAGGAAATAGAGCGCATCCGAATGATGGGCCGCGTATTTCGCGACGATCCAGCCGGAGGACCAGAGCAGGACGAAGATGGCCGGGGCAAACCGGTCGAACATGGGGGCCTCCGCGACGGGATACGGGACCGGCCCGCCGAGCGCTTTCATAGATCTCCCGCCGCTTTGCGTCAAAGCCATAAAAACGGCAGCCCTGCCGCTTTTCCATGCAGCAAAGTTCAAAGTTTGAGCAACTACGGGTGGCGGTTCGGGAGCGCTGCCGGTTTCCTCGGCAGATTTTTAAGAAGGCGCTTGCATTGCAGGCAAACCTGTTCTTTGATGGTGAAAAATGGGGAAATAAAGCGTTGGCATTCAATGAAATGATGGATGCGGACGGCGGTCCGCGACAGCCTTATGCTGACTACCATGAGTGGTATTCCCAGCAGGATCCCGCTCTTCTCGCTGCGAAGTCGAAAGAGGCGGAACATATCTTTCGCAAGACCGGCATCACCTTCAATGTCTATGGCCATGCCGAGAGCTCGGAAAAGCTCATTCCCTTCGACATCGTGCCGCGCATCATCTCCGGCAAGGAGTGGAGACGGCTTGCCCAGGGCATCGAGCAGCGGGTCGTGGCGCTCAACGCCTTCCTCTACGACATCTACCACAAGCAGGAGATCATCCGCGCCGGCCGCATTCCGCGCCAGCTGATCTCCAACAATGCGGCCTTCCTGCCGGAAATGATCGGGGTGCGTCCGCCGGGCGGCGTCTATACCCATATCGTCGGCACCGATATCGTGCGGACCGGCGAGAACCAGTTCTACGTGCTGGAGGACAATGCCCGCACGCCGTCGGGCGTCTCCTACATGCTGGAAAACCGGGAAACCATGCTGCAGATGTTCCCGGAACTCTTCCACCGCAACAAGGTGCAGCGGGTGGAGGATTATCCCTATCTTCTGCGCCAGAGCCTGCAATCGCTGGAGCCGCCGGGCTGCACCGGCACGCCGCGCGTGGCAATCCTTACCCCCGGCATCTACAATTCGGCCTATTACGAGCACGCCTTCCTGGCCGACATGATGGGCGTGGAACTGGTCGAGGGCTCGGATCTGCGCGTCATCGACGGCAAGGTGAAGATGCGCACCACCCGCGGCTACCAGGCGATCGACGTGCTCTACCGCCGGGTGGACGACGACTATCTCGACCCGCTGACCTTCAACCCGGAAAGCGCGCTCGGCGTGCCGGGCATCATGGATGTCTACCGCGCCGGCAACATCACCATCGCCAATGCGCCGGGCACGGGCATTTCCGACGACAAGGCGATCTATTCCTACATGCCGGAAATCGTCGAGTTCTACACGGGCCGCAAGGCGCTTCTCGAAAACGTGCCGACCTGGCGCTGCTCGGAGCCGCAGAGCCTTGCTTACGTGCTCGACCATCTCTCCGAACTGGTGGTCAAGGAAGTGCATGGCTCCGGCGGCTACGGCATGCTGGTCGGCCCCGCCGCCTCGAAGAAGGAGCTTGAGGACTTTTCGGCAAAGCTCCGCGCCCGGCCGGACAATTACATCGCCCAGCCGACGCTGGCGCTGTCGACCGTTCCCGTGCTCGTGGAAGGCGGGATCGCGCCGCGGCATGTGGATCTTCGCCCTTACGTCCTCGTCGGCGACAAGGTGAAGATCATTCCGGGCGGCCTGACCCGCGTGGCGCTTAAGGAGGGCTCGCTCGTCGTGAATTCCAGCCAGGGCGGCGGCACGAAAGACACCTGGGTGCTGGAGGACTGACATGCTCGGAAGAACGGCAGACGGGCTTTACTGGATGTTCCGCTATATCGAGCGGGCGGAAAACATCGCGCGCCTCGTGGATGCGGGGCTACGGGTCGCCATGACCCGCAGCGGCGCTTCCGACGACGACTGGGACGGCGTGCTGCAGAGCGCCGGCGCCCGCCACGCCTATGCGGCGCGGCATGAGACGCTGACGGCGGCCAATGCGGTGGATTTCCTGTTGAGGGACATGGCCAATCCCTCCAGCGTGCTCTCCTGCATCGAATCCGGTCGCAACAATGCCCGGATGGTGCGCACGGCGCTCACGCGGGACACCTGGGAAGCCACGAACGAATGCTGGATCGAGCTGAAGGCGATCCTGTCGAAGCCGCTGAAGGCCAAGGAGCTGCCGGAGATCATCCACGCCATCAAGCAGCGGACCGGCCTCATCCGCGGCGCCTTCCACGGCTCCATGCTGCGCAACGAGATCTACCATTTCGCGAGCATCGGCACCTATACGGAGCGGGCGGACAATACGAGCCGCATCCTCGACGTGAAATATTACGTGCTCCTGCCTTCCGTTTCCTCGGTCGGGACCTCGGTCGACAACGTGCAGTGGGAATCGATCCTGCGCTCGGTCTCCGCGCACCGCGCCTATGGCTGGGTCTATGATGGCGGCTATCTCGCCGCCAACATTGCCGACTTCCTGATCCTCAACGTGCAGATGCCGCGTTCGCTCGCCCACTGCTACGAGAAGATCGTCGGCGATCTCGCCCACCTGTCGCAGGAATACGGCACGCGGCTGAAGGCGCATGATACGGCGGACGCCATCTACGACACGCCGAAGAGCCACAACATCCCGAACACCACCGACCAGCGCCTGCCCGAACCCCTCGAGCAACTCATCCCGAAGCAC
>CAMFHT010000400.1 GCA_945952245.1 uncultured Rhizobium sp.
GACTTCCTTGTCCGTGCGGTTGCGGATGAAGACCGGCTTGCCGCGCCACTTGGCCGTCAGCGACATGCCCGGCTGCAGCGCCGATACGTCGATCTCGATCGAGGCGAGCGCCAGGGTCGAGGCGTCCGGACGCATCTGGTCGATAAATGGCCAGGCAACGGACACGGCGCCCACGACGCCAGCCATGCCAGTGGTCAGATAAAGGAAATCGCGGCGAGTTGGCTCGCCCGAGGTTTCGCTTTTGGTGTCGTGTTCGCTCACGGCTAAACCATCCTCTCACGCAAGTTCGCGATAAGTATTGCCCCCGCCGAATCGATACGGTGGCCAAAATTTGGCCACAGATTCCCCGGCAATCCGGCGCGTTCTATGCTTGATCAGCCTTTATGTCCAGCCTGTCCAAGGGGATAAGGACGGTTTGTCGCGGGAAATTTTAGGCTACAGCAAATCGTGGCATTGCCACAATTCAAGAGGGTTGGGCTTGCCCGGACCTGTGGTCGCTTACAGCGGCTTGCGGATCGCTCCGGTGTGCTATTCCGCCGCCTCGTCCTGGGCGATGAAACCGCCGGACTGGCGCGCCCAGAGCTCGGCATAGAGACCGCCCGAAGCGATCAGCTCCGCATGCGTCCCCTGCTCGATGATGCGCCCATGATCCATGACGATCAGCCGGTCGAGAGCGGCGATCGTGGAGAGGCGGTGGGCGATGGCCAGCACCGTCTTGCCGCGCATCAGCCTGTCGAGATTGGATTGGATCGCGGCCTCGACCTCGGAGTCCAGCGCCGAGGTCGCCTCGTCTAGGACGAGGATGGGCGCGTTCTTCAGAAGCACGCGGGCGATCGCGATGCGCTGGCGCTGACCGCCGGAGAGCTTCACGCCCCGCTCGCCCACATGCGCATCGAGCCCCTTTCGGCCATGCTGGTCCTGAAGACCGGCAATGAACTGGTCGGCTTCCGCCATGCGGATCGCCTCCGCCAGCTGTTCTTCCGTCGCATCGGCCCGCCCGAACAGGATGTTGTCGCGGATCGAGCGGTGCAGCAGGGCGGTATCCTGCGTGACCATGCCGATCTGATGACGGAGCGAGGATTGCGTGACGTCGGCAATGTTCTCGCCACCGATGGTGATGCGTCCGGTCTCCACGTCGTAGAAGCGCAGCAGCAGATTGACGAGCGTGGACTTGCCCGCGCCGGACCGCCCGACGATGCCGACCTTCTCGCCCGGCCTGATCGTCAGCGACAGCTTGTCGATCACGCCCTTTCCGCGGCCGTAGTGGAAGGACACGTCCTCGAAACGGATCTCGGTGCTCGCGGGCTTCAGCGCACCGGCACCCGGCTTGTCCTGAAGGCGGATCGGTTCCGAGAGCATGTCAGCCGAGTTCTGGATCGTGCCGATATTGCGCATGACGCTGTTGAAATGGGTCATCATGCGCCCGAGCAGCATGTTGAGACGCAGGATGAGGCCGAGCGTCACCGCGACGCCGCCTGCCGAGATCGCATCGAGAAACCAGAGGTGGATCGAATAGGCGGCGACGCTCGCGATCATCACGCCCGACAGCATGGCGAGCGAGGAACGCACCCCGGTGATGTGGCGTGCAAAGACCTTCACCGCATGATGCACCCGTTCGAAGCCCTCGCGGACATAGCGGTCGTTGTCTTCCTCGCGTCCGAAAAGCTTCAGCGTCTGGATATTGGCATAGGCATCGACGATGCGGCCGTTGAGCGCCGAGTTCGCCTCCGCAGAGGCGCGGGAAAGCTTGCGGATCCGCGGCACGAAATGCCTTGATATCAGCCCGAAGCCGGCGATCCAGACCATGACCAGTGCGGAAAGCCGCCAGTCGACCTGCGCGAAGAGGATAAGCGTCGAGGCCGTGTAGATGATGATGAACCAGACGTTCTGCAGGAGCGCCGTCATGAGGTCGCCGGTCGCCTGCCCCGCCGCCAGAACCTTGGTGACGATGCGGCCGGAAAAATCGTTCTGGAAGAAGCTCACCGACTGGCGCGCCACATGCGAATAGGCCTGCCAGCGCGACATGGTGTAGTATCCGAGAATGATGGTCTGCTCCTCGACCAGCGCGCCGATCGCAACCGCAAGGAAGCGGAAGAGCACCACGGTGGCCAGCATGAAGCCGAGTTCGCCGCCATGGGCATCCACGAGCCCGCTCCAGCCACCGCTCTTCGGAACGGTGCCGAGAACATCCACGAGCCGCCCGACGAAATAGAAGAGCCCCGCCTCCAGCACCGCGACCAGCCCGCCGAGCACCAGCATGGCGAAGAACGGCCAGCGCGCCTGCGAGACATAGAACCAGACGAACTGCCAGAGCGGCCTCGGCGGCGTCAGGTCGCCGCGGCGTTTGTAGGGATCGATCCAGGTTTCGAAGAGGCGAAGGATGGGCGTGAAGATCATGGCCGCTGATATAGGCCGAGACGCCCGGCGGGCCAAATGAAATTCGCGTTAGGTTGTAGGCGGGTTGCAATTGCGGCGGCGGTCACATAATCATCATTAGAATATTTGGATTTAAAGTTTTTCAAGCGAAAATTTTCCATGTACACTGTCAAGCGGTCTACATCCTTCAATCGCTGGGAATCCGAGCTCAAGGATGAAACTGCAAAGGCACTCATTTCTTCCAAGGTGGCCCGCCTCCAGTTCGGCCATACCGGGGACCACAAGTCTGTTGGTGAAGGCATCTGGGAATTAAGAATTCATTATGGGCCCGGTTTCCGGATCTACTTCTGCAGGCGAGGAAATGAGATCATTCTGCTTCTGCATGGTGGCCACAAGGGCAGTCAGCACGCAGATATCGAAAAGGCGAAAAGGATCAAGAAGGAGTTGGCGCTTTGAAGGAGGAAATCCTGCCCTATGACGTTGCGGAAAACCTCGCAACTCCGTTCTCGAGAGCCGTCTTCCTGACGGACGCTCTTGAGGCCGACGATCCCGAATATCTTGCCTTCGCACTCGGAATTGCCCTGAGATCCGCGGGCATCGCCGAGGAAACTGCCGATCTTTCACGCAAAGCGCTCCTCCGCACGCTGGCAGAAGAAGAAGGCAATCCCTCTCTGAAGACGCTTTCCGCCGTGCTGGATGCCCTGGGGCTAAAGATGGTGATCAATCGCATCGAAGCGGTCGACGAGCAGGCCCGCAAGCAAGCCTGACGATCAAGGGCGGAGACCTCCCGGCCCCCGCCCCATCGATCACTCCCATTCCTCGTCTTCGAGCTCCGCGTCCCTGGCGGCTTCGGCCCTTGCCTTTTTCTTCGCTTCCTCCTCCGGATCGATCTGATCCGGCAGGAAACCGCCGGACTGGCGGTTCCAGAGGTCGGCATAGATGCCGTGGCCGTTGGCGAGCTCCGCATGCGTGCCGGTCTCCACGACCGTGCCCTTGTCGAGCACGACGAGGCGGTCCATTTCGGTCAGCGTCGACAGGCGGTGGGCGATCGCGATCACGGTCTTGCCC
>CAMFHT010000401.1 GCA_945952245.1 uncultured Rhizobium sp.
CGGGCGCCTCGATCGTGCCCATGTCCCAGCCGCTGCCCTTCACGCAGAGCACGTCCCAGACATCGCCGACGAGATCCGTCACGGTCGTCTTGACCGAGGTATTGCCGCCGCCATGCAGAACGAGGCGTGGCTCGCCGCCAAGCAGCCGGGTCGTATAGGTGCGGAGCGCCCAGTCCCGGTTGATGCCCTTTGCGGCATAGGCCTCGACCATGCGCTCGGCATCCTCGTCGCGCCACAGGTTTTCCATCGAGCAATCCTCCCTCGGTCTTGTCTGTCTATGATTGGGTTAGGGCCTCAGCCCTTGTTCCAGCGCTTGAGCAGGCGGCGCGCCATGGATGTCGTGACGATCAGGTGCGAGGCGAAGCCGCCGCGGATCGCGGCCACCAGCGGCTCGAACTTCTCGTCTTCCTGCACCACCATCAGCCGCTTCTCGATCGTCGTGATCGAGGTGAGATCGGCGGAAATGCAGCGTCGGTTGTGGGCGCAGTCCATCCACTGGCCGTCGCCGTCGATCAACTGGCCGGCGATGACGCCCGCAGCCCCCTTCTCACCCATCAGCGCCATGTCCTCCGGCGAGAGCGCACCGCATTTCACGAGATGGCTGTCCGCCTCGATGCCGCCGACGGAATAGAGCGCCAGCTGACAATTGGAAATGGTGGCGAGCTGTTCGCGGATGACGGGTTCACTGCGCAGCTCTTCCGCCAGCCGTTCCGAACTCAGCACCAGCGGCGCGTAGATGTTGATGCCCTGCGCGTTGAGTCGGCGGGCAATTTCCGTCGTGCACTGGTCCGGGCGGTAGGAATAGGGCGCGCCGAGATTGCCGCAGAGCTGCACCACCGTCACGTCCTGCAGGTCGGCAAAGGGCATGACATCAGCGATGTGGTAGACGGTCCGGCCCCAGGCGACGCCTACGCGATCACCCTTGCGGATCAGGCTCAGGAAGACCGAGGCCGCAACAACGGGCATTTCGGCCGCCGGGTCGAGTGCATAGCGGTCCTCCGGCACGATCCAGACGGAACTTACGCCGGTGGCATCCTCCAGTTCGCGGGCAAGCACGTCGTCGGTGAAAAGCTCGGTCGAGGTGGAGATGGTGACGATGCCCAGCTCGCGCGCGCGCCTGAGATAGGTCGCCACCGAGGCGCGGGATATGCCGAGCTGCTGGGCCACTTCATCCTGGCGAAGACCATGGCTATAGTAGAGCCAGGCAGCCTTGTGCATGATCTGGTCGGTCGTCCGGATAGGCATGGAAATCCCTGAGAGAAGCGCTTTTCGACATTATTCAGCAACGGTGACAAAAGTCAAAAGCTTTTGCGTCGATGCGCGGAATGCGGCGCATTCAGTAATGCAGAAAGGCCGGAGCATCGCTGCGCCGGCCTGTTCAACTCTGGGGACGTGTAGTTTCAGACCAGCCGCTGCTCGGTCTCCGCATCGAAGACATGCAGGGCCTCGGGGTCGACCTTCAGCTCCAGCCGGGCGCCGGGCTCGATGCGGGCGGAAGGCGGAAGGGTGGCCATGATACGGCGGCTGCCGATAAGGCCGGTGACGATGAGTTCCGGGCCTGTGAGTTCGGTGACGTCGACGGTGACGGGCAGCGTCAGGCCTTCGCCCGTGCCTCTGAGAGTCTCCGGGCGGATGCCGACGACGAGCTTGCGGCCGGGCTCGATTGCGCCGGCAAGACCTTCCGGGCGTGGCAGGACGAGGTCCGAGCCCTCGACGGCCAGGCCCTCGCCCGTGCTCCGCGCCTCGATGAGATTCATCGGCGGCGCGCCGACGAAGGTCGCGACATAGAGCGTGGCGGGGCGGTTGTAGATCGCCTCCGGCGTATCGATCTGCTCGATCCGGCCATTGCGCATCACGGCAATCCGGGTCGCGAGCGTCATCGCCTCGATCTGATCGTGGGTGACGTAGACGACGGTGGTCTTCATCATCTGGTGCAGACGCTTCAGCTCGGTGCGCATCTCCATGCGCAGCTTGGCGTCGAGGTTGGAAAGCGGCTCGTCGAAGAGGAAGATCTTGGGGTCGCGCACCAGCGCCCGGCCGATCGCCACGCGCTGGCGCTGGCCGCCGGAGAGCTGGCTCGGCTTGCGGTCGAGCAGGTTCTCGATCTGCAGCAGCCTTGCCGCCTCGCGCACCGCCTTCTCGCGCTCGGCAAGCGGCACCTTTCGCATTTCGAGCCCGAAGCCGATGTTGCGGGCAACGCTGAGGTTCGGGTAGAGCGCATAGGACTGGAACACCATGGCGATGTCGCGATCCTTCGGATGCACGCCGACGATCGAGCGGTCGCCGATCCTGATATCGCCGCTCGTCGGCTCCGCAAGCCCCGCGATGATGTTGAGGAGCGTGGACTTGCCGCAGCCGGACGAGCCCAGGAGCACGAGGAACTCGCCGCTCTCGAGCGCAATGTCGATGCCCTTCAGGGTTTCGACCTCGCCATAGTTCTTGCGGATCTTGTCGATGGTCAGCGCGCTCATGGGGCAGGCTCCTGGCCGGGCTGGCTATAGCTTCGGGGGAATGTGGAGATGGCGCGCGAGGCAATCGCCACGCCGGCGTCAAGGCAGGCCTGCAGGCTTTCTTCCTCGGCGAGTGCCGCAAGGAAGCCCGCATTGAAGACATCACCCGCGCCGATGGTGTCGATGACATCAACGGTAGGCGCTTCGGCCGTGAAGAGCACGCCATGGGCATCAAGCGCGATTGCGCCATCCGGCCCGCGCTTGACCACGACGACGGCATCCGGAGGCATGTCCGCCTTCAGCGCCCGGGCTGCGGCTTCCGGTTCCGCCTCCCCGGTCAGCGTGGTCGTTTCGATCTCGTTGAGGAGCGAGACGTGGCAGCGCTTCAGCCAGCGCCGCACAGCCTCGCAATTGGCGTCCGTCCAGCCGTCCAGAGGCCAGCCCGTATCGAGGGCAATTTTGAGGTCCTGACTGTCCGCCCAGTCGAAGAAGGCCTCGTATTCACGAACCAGAGCATCGGTGAGGAAGCTGCCGCAGAGGAGTGCATAGCCACCCCTGATATCGACACCGTCCAGCACCGCATGCACGTCGTTCAGCGAGAAATGCGGCAGGTGACCGCGGGTGGTGAAGAAGGTGCGCTCGCCGTCGGGATGGGTGATGCCGACGGAGAGTGTCGTGCTCTGCGGGCTCACGGGCCAATTGCGGGAGTGTTCGCCGAGCTCGCCGGCCAGCCACTTGCCGAACTGGTCGTCGCCGACATTGGCAGCGATGTGGAAGGGTACGCCGCAGGCCATCCAGGCAAGCGCGGTATTGCCCGCCGAACCGCCGACCCGGAGTTCGTCGTGATCGACGATGATCTCCGTGCCCGGCCGCGGCCATGGGGCGGCTGGCCCCATGATCAGGTCGACATTGACGTTTCCGATGACGGCAAGCGGCTTCATTCACTCGCTCCGGGTGATCTTGCTGGAG
>CAMFHT010000402.1 GCA_945952245.1 uncultured Rhizobium sp.
ACCCGGACGTGCGCCGCGCGCTGATGACCATCCGTGCCTTCAACGAGGCCGGCCGCGCCTTTACGCTCTGGACGGCGCTCAAGTCCGACATCGCGCACCGTTCGCCGGATGCTGCCGACCGCCAGAACGCCGACGACATCCTCGGCCTGATGACGCCGATCCTGAAGGGTGTGCTGACCGACAAGGGCTTCGACCACGCGGTCATGGCCCAGCAGATCTATGGCGGCCATGGCTATATCGAGGAATGGGGCATGAGCCAGTATGTGCGCGACGCCCGCATCGCCATGATTTACGAAGGCGCGAACGGCATCCAGGCACTCGACCTCGTGGGCCGCAAGCTCGCGCTGAACGGCGGGCGTTCCGTCATGGCGCTCTTCAAGGAGATCGGTGATTTCTGCGAGGCGCATCGCGGCGACGAGACGCTGTCGCTCTACACCAAGGGCCTGAAGAAGGGCCTGAACGACCTGCAGGCCTCCACCATGTGGTTCATGCAGAACGCCATGGCGAAGCCCGACAACGCAGGTGCCGGCTCCACCGATTACATGCACCTCTTCGGCCTCGTCGTCCTCGGCTACATGTGGGCGCAGATGGCCAAGGCCGCGCAGGAAGGCCTTGCCTCGGGCGACGCGTCGAAGGCAGACTTCTACAATGCGAAGCTTCTCACCGGCCGGTTCTTCATGGAGCGCATCATGCCGGAGACGGCGCTGCGCAAGACCCGCATCGAGGCGGGCAGCGACACCATGATGGCGCTTGCCGCCGAAGCGTTCTGACGCATTCTCAGCCGGCAGCGCCAACGGGAGCTGCCGGCGTAAATCCTTTCCTGCGGCCGGGAGGGCCGCTTTCCGCGGAACGAGGTTCCTGAAGGAGTTCAAGACATGACGGATGCCTTTATTTTCGACCATGTGCGCACGCCGCGCGGCCGGGGCAAGAAGGATGGCGCGCTGCACGAGGTGCCCACCCCGCGTCTCGGCGCGAAGGTTCTGGAAGCGCTGCGCGACCGCAACGAACTGGATACGGCTCAGGTCGACGACATCATCTTCGGCTGCGTCGACCCCGTGATGGAAGCGGGCGCCGTGATCGCCAAGTCCTCGGCCTTCGAGGCCGGCTATGCGAACCGCGCACCGGGCATGCAGATCTCGCGCTTCTGCGCCTCCGGCCTCGATGCCATCAACCTTGCCGCTGCCAAGATCAGCCAAGGCGCCGAAGACATCGTGATTGCCGGCGGCGTCGAAAGCATGTCCCGCGTCGGCATGGGCATGGCCGGCGGCAGCTGGTACATGGACCCGTCCGTGAATTTCCCCGGCTATTTCATGCCGCAGGGCGTTTCCGCCGATCTCATCGCCACCAAGTACGGCTTCAGCCGTGACGACGTCGATGCCTATGCCGTCGAAAGCCAGCGTCGTGCCGGCCAGTCCTGGGCGGAAGGCCGGTTCGCGAAGTCGGTCATTCCGGTCAAGGACCAGAACGGCATCGTCATCCTCGACCGCGACGAGCATATGCGCCCGACGACCGACATGCAGTCGCTTGCCAGCCTTCAGGCGTCCTTCCAGATGCCCGGCGAAATGGGCGGCTTCGAAGCCGTCGCCATCCAGGCACATCCGGAGATCGAGCGGATCAACTATGTCCACCACGCCGGCAATTCCTCCGGCATCGTCGATGGCGCGGCGGGCGTGCTGCTCGGTTCGAGGGACGGCGGCGAGAAGATGGGGCTGAAGCCCCGTGCCCGCATCCGCGCCTTCGCAAACATCGGCTCCGACCCGGCCCTCATGCTGACCGGTCCGGTGGACGTGACGGAAAAGCTGCTCAAGCGCTCCGGCATGTCGCTTGGTGACATCGACCTCTTCGAGCTCAACGAGGCCTTCGCCGCCGTGGTGCTCCGCTACATGCAGGCCTTCGAGATCAGCCATGACAAGATCAACGTCAATGGCGGGGCGATCGCCATGGGCCATCCGCTCGGTGCAACCGGCGCGATGATCCTCGGCACCGTGCTGGACGAACTGGAGCGGCGCGATCTGAACACCGCGCTCGTCACGCTCTGCATCGGCGCCGGCATGGGCACCGCCACCATCATCGAACGCGTCTGATCGTCGGGAGGAACTCGAGATGACCTACAAGAACTTCAAAGTCGAAACCGACGCCGACGGCATTGCTCTCGTCACCTGGGACATGCCGGACAAGTCGATGAACGTGTTCACCGAAGAGGTGATGCTGGAACTCAACGCCATCACCGATCAGGTGACCGCGGATGCGGCGGTCAAGGGCGTGGTCTTCACGTCCGGCAAGTCGTCCTTCTCGGGCGGCGCCGATCTCTCGATGATCAAGGGCATGTTCTCGTTCTACCAGGAGCAGAAGGCCAGGGATCCGAACTCCGCGGCCAAGGCGCTGTTCGACCTCGTGGGCAAGATGTCCGGCCTCTTCCGCAAGATCGAGACCTCGGGCAAGCCCTGGGTTTCCGCGATCAACGGCACCTGCATGGGCGGCGCCTTCGAGCTCTCGCTCGCCTGCCATGGCCGTGTCGCCTCGACTGCCAAGTCTGTCAAGATCGCGCTGCCGGAAGTGAAGGTCGGGATCTTCCCGGGCGCCGGCGGAACCCAGCGCGTGCCGCGCCTCACCAATGCGCAGGATGCGCTGCAGATGATGACGACGGGTTCCTCGCTCACCGCATCGCGCGCCAAGGCCATGGGCCTCGTGCACCAGGCGGTCGAGCCGGACCAGCTGATCCCGGCTGCGAAGCAGATGATCAAGGACGGGCTGAAGCCGGTCCAGCCCTGGGACGAGAAGGGCTTCAAGGTTCCGGGCGGCGGCATCTGGACACCGGCGGCAGCACAGCTCTGGCCGGCGGCTACCGCCATCCTGCGCCGCGAGACGCAGGGCAATTATCCGGGCGCGCTCGCCATCGTGAAGTGCGTCTACGAGGGCCTGCAGGTATCCTTCGACACGGCACTGCGTATCGAGCAGCGCTATTTCACCGAGATCCTGCAGACCACCGAAGCCTTCTCGATGATCCGCTCGCTGTTCATCTCCATGCAGGAGCTGGGCAAGGGCGCGCGCCGTCCGGCAGGCGTGCCGAAGAGCGAGTTCAAGAAGGTCGCCATCGTAGGCGCCGGCTTCATGGGCGCCTCGATCGGCTATGTCACCGCTGCTGCCGGCATTCCGGTGGTGCTGATCGACCGCGACCAGGAAGCCGCCGACAAGGGCAAGGCGCACTCCGCCGATCTGGTCAAGGCCGCAGCCCAGAAGGGCCGCATGAGTGCGGAAGAGGGTGAGAAGCTCCTCTCGCTCATCACGCCGACGCCTGACTATGCAGCACTCGCCGATGCCGATCTCGTCATCGAAGCCGTGTTCGAGGACCGGCAGGTGAAGAAGGACGTGATCGAAAAGGTCGAGGCGCATCTCAAGGA
>CAMFHT010000403.1 GCA_945952245.1 uncultured Rhizobium sp.
GCGGCCCGAGCCGAAGGGCCGCTCGTCCTTCAGCGATCCCGCGAGCGAATCGAGGCCCACGTCCACGCCCAGCACGCCCCTGAACTTTTCCTTGGTGACGACGGGATAGGCGATGCTCATCATCAGCTTGCCGCCGGCATTGTCCTCGATATAGGGCTCGGTCACGGCGCCGGCGCGCGTCTTGGCGGGAATGCTGTAATAGCTGAGGCTGCGGTCGAGAACGTCAGGCAGAACGAGTTGCAGGCCGCTGTCCGCCCGGGTCCAGTAGGGCGTGAACGTGCCGGCAGTATTCGTTCCTGCCGCTTCGCTCTTGCCGGTCGGCGTCTTGCCGTCGAAGCCGTTCTCTTCCTCGGTCATCCACGATCCGAAGACGAGATCGAACCTGGTGATGAGGGCGGGCAACATGGCCGTCACCTCTTCCCGCGTGAGGCTGCTGCGCTCGACGGCGCCGGCCATGCTGCTCGTCGCACCTGCAAGATTGTTGAGCTTCGAGGCGACCTCGTTTGCCGTCGCGGCGGCATCCTTCTTCGCCTGTTCCAGCGTCATCGCTTCCGTCTCGGACCGCACCTTGGAGATGACGACCGTGAAGGTTCCGATCAGGCAGACCAGGATCGCGGTGGCGCTAACCCCGAGGAGTTTGACGGCCAGGGTCTTTTTCATGCAGGAAACTCCGAAAGGGGATACAGGCCGGCGAGGCGGCCAGATCGACGAACGCAGATTAATTCTCAAATATCATGGCAATACACTATTAATATTCGAATAATTGCATCTTGATCGTGAGGTGCGGTTCTCGACGAGCGGCTTCTCCATCCCTTCGTCAGATGATGTTCCCTTGGGATGATGAAGCGCGAAGCGCACCGAGCCGAGCCTGCCGATCTCGCTCCACCTCACCAGCAGTCTCGCGCGCACAAAACACCGCTCCGCCATTCTCGCCCGAAAAACATGCCCTACATCCTCGGCAGTGCATCAACTCTTGGTGCGCGCAAAGGCAGATGGATGGCGCTATTGCAATCAAAGGTGCAGTCGCTGCCCATCCTCGAGGACATGACGTCCTGGCCATAGCAAGGAGATCTGGCGATGCATATCATGCCCCTGAGCAAGGACCCGCAGCCCGACGAGGCCGAGTTCAATGCGTTTTTTCCGTCGAAGTTCTCGCTCGGCGAGTTCACCAGCGACAAGGCGGAAATCGATGATGTCGATTATGGCCAGGCCTATGCCGGCAGCCGGCGGATCCTGGTGATCGGCACCGACGAGCGCTATCTGAAGCTTGCCAATGGCAAGCTGTTTTCCACGGGCAATCACCCGGTCGAGACGCTGGTGCCGATGTATCACCTGAGGCAAGCCGGCTTTGCCTTCGATATCGCGACCGTCTCCGGCAATGCGCTGAAGTTCGAGTTCTGGGCCATGCCGAAGGAGGATGAGCGGGTGACGGGCCTGCACGAGGCGCTGCTCGAGGATTTCCAGAAGCCGAAGAAACTTTCCGACGTGGTGGCCGCGCTCGACGCCGGTGGCGATTATGCCGCCGTGTTCATTCCGGGTGGCCATGGGCCGCTGGTCGGACTGCCCTTCAGCAAGGACGTGGCCGCGGTGCTGCGCTGGGCGCTCGGGAAGGACCGGCACGTGATCTCGATCTGCCATGGTCCGGCGGCACTTCTGGCGCTGGCGAACGCCGAAGGGGCGGGCGCGTTCCCTTATGCGGGCTATACCGTTACCTGCTTCCCGGATGCGTCCGACCGCATGACGCCGAAGATCGGCTACATGCCGGGCGATCTGCCCTGGTTTTTCGGCGAGAAGCTCAAGGCCCTGGGCGTCAACATCGCCAACAGCGAGCCGGACAAATCCACGCACAAGGATCGCAAGCTCATCACGGGCGCAAGCCCGGCCGCCGCAAACGAGCTTGGAAAGCTCGCAGCGAAGACCCTGCTCGAGGAGCTGGGGCAGGCGTAGAAGCCGATATCGGCATCAACGGCTTGAGAGATTGACGTGGGGCAGGGCGAACCGCTTCTGCCCTCGTTCTTCAGAATTCCGTCCAGTCCACGGCGACTGCGGCATTGCCCTGGCTTGCCGCGCGTGGTGCGGGCCTTGGCGCCGGTGCCGGTGCAGCGCGATGCTGCGTGGCGGAGGGGCGAGGGGTAGCCTGGGAAGGGCTCTGGCGGCTGCCGGAGGTCTTGAACTGGCCGAGCAGCGCGCTCAGGCCCTCCGCCTTGCCGGCCATGCCGTCGCTTGCCGCGCTCTGTTCTTCCACCGTCGCGGCATTCTGCTGGATGCCCTGGTCGAGCACGTTGATCGCGTGGCTGATGCTGCGGATGCCGGACGCCTGTTCCTTTGACGCGTCGACGATGGCGGCAACGTTGCCGTCGACGGTGCGTACCCGTTCCACGATCTCTGTCAGTGCCGTGCCGGTGCGGGCGACGAGGTCGACCCCGGTGCGCACCTGTTCGCCGGATTTCACGATCAGCGCCTTGATTTCCTTGGCGGCATTGGCCGAGCGCTGCGCAAGCTCGCGCACCTCCTGCGCCACGACTGCGAAGCCCTTGCCGGCCTCGCCCGCGCGCGCGGCTTCCACGCCGGCATTCAGCGCCAGCAGGTTGGTCTGGAAGGCGATCTCGTCGATCACGGAGATGATGTTCGAGATCTCGCGGGAGGAGGCGTCGATCTGGCCCATGGCGTCCACGGCGCTCTTTACGATCTCGCCGGACTGCTCGGCGGATTTGCGAGTCTCGCGGGCGAGGTTGCCGGCCTCGGTGGCGCGGCTGTTGGCATCGGCCACGACCTGCGTCATCTCCTCCAGCGCTGCCGCCGTCTCCTCGATCGAGCTTGCCTGCTGTTCGGTGCGCTTCGATATGTTCTGCGCGCTCTCGCGCAGCGAGGCCGCCGTCGCGGCGATCTCCTCGGCGCCGCCGGCGATCTCGCTGACGGTCGTGCAGAGGCGGGCGAAGGCGCCGTTCAGATCGGCGCGAGTGCGCTCCATGTCCGGCACGAAGGGTTCGGTGATCGAGGTCGAGAGATCGCCATCCGCGAACCGGCCGATCGCCTTGCTGAGCGTGTCGACGGATTTCATCCGCGCGGTGATGTCGGTCGCGAACTTGATGACGCGGTAGATCTTGCCGTCCGCATCCATGATCGGGTTGTAGGAGGCCTGGATCCAGATGTCGGCGCCGTTCTTGCCCTTGCGGTGGAAGGCATCGGAGACGAATTCGCCGCGGCGGAGGCGCTCCCAGTGCGCAGCATAGTCTGTCGAGGCGGCATAGGTGGCATCGCAGAACATGGCGTGCTTGCGGCCCTTGATCTCGGTTGCCTCATAGCCCATCGTCTTGCAGAAATTGTCGTTGGCCTCGATGATCGTGCCGTCGAGGTTGAATTCGATGACGGCGAGCGAGCGGTCGAGAGAGGCGAGC
>CAMFHT010000404.1 GCA_945952245.1 uncultured Rhizobium sp.
CGCCGCTGATCGCCGCCGGCTGCATCATGATGCGCAAGTGCCACCTGAACACCTGCCCGGTCGGCGTTGCGACCCAGGATCCGGTGCTCCGCAAGCGCTTCAAGGGCACGCCCGAGCACGTGATCAACTACTTCTTCTTCGTCGCCCAGGAAGTGCGCGAGATCCTCGCCTCGCTCGGCGTGCGCAAGCTGGACGAGATCATCGGCCTGTCCGAACTCCTCGAAAAGGACGAGGCGATCGCCCACTGGAAGGCCCGCGGCCTCGACTTCAGCCGCATCTTCCACAAGGTCGAGGCGCCGCGCGAAGCCACCTACTGGACCGAGCGCCAGAAGCACCCGATCGACGACATTCTCGACCGCAAGCTGATCGAGAAGGCGAAGGTTGCGCTGACCTCGAAGAAGTCGGTGACGATCGAAACCGCGATCCGCAACGTCGACCGCTCTGTGGGCGCCATGCTGTCGGGCGAAGTCGCCAAGCGCTTCGGCCACAAGGGGCTGAAGGACGACACGATCAACGTGAAGCTGACGGGCACCGCCGGCCAGTCCTTCGGCGCCTTCCTCGCCCGCGGCGTCACGCTCTCGCTCTCCGGCGATGGCAACGACTATGTCGGCAAGGGCCTTTCGGGTGGCCGGATCATCGTCCGTCCGCCGGAAAACTCGAACATCGTGGCAGAGGAATCGATCATCGTCGGCAACACCGTCCTCTACGGCGCGACCGAGGGTGAGTGCTACTTCCGCGGCGTGGCCGGCGAGCGATTTGCGGTCCGCAACTCCGGAGCGGTCGCCGTGGTCGAAGGCGTGGGCGACCATGGCTGCGAATACATGACCGGCGGCGTGGTCGTCGTTCTCGGGGAAACGGGCCGCAACTTCGCGGCCGGCATGTCGGGCGGCGTGGCCTACGTACTGGACGAGAAGGGCGACTTCGCCTCCCGCTGCAACATGGCTATGGTCGAGCTGCAGCCGGTGCCGGAAGAGGACGACCTGATGGAGAAGCTGCACCACCGCGGCGGCGATCTCCAGCACAAGGGCCTCGTCGACGTCTCCGGCGACATGACCCGCCATGACGAGGAGCGCCTCTACCAGCTCATCGCCAACCACCACCACTATACCGGCTCCACCCGGGCCCGCGCGATCCTCGACCGCTGGACCGAGTACCGCCCCAAGTTCCGCAAGGTCATGCCGGTCGAATACCGCCGTGCGCTGGAGGACATGGAGCGGCTGGCCATGGGCGTGGCGGCGGAATAAGCCGCGGAGTTGATAAAGCTGTACTGAACCCGGGCTTCCGGGTTCAAACAAGGACGAATATTCCCGGCAGAGCCGAGGACAGGACACGGACGGAAGCGACGATGGGCAAGGTTACAGGTTTCATGGAAATTGACCGGCAGGTGGCGAAGTATCAGCCTGCTTCGGACCGCATTCGCCATTTCCGCGAATTCACGCTGCCGATGTCGGATCAGGAAGTGCAGAAGCAGGCCGCGCGCTGCATGGACTGCGGCATTCCCTACTGCCACGGCCCGACCGGCTGTCCTGTTCATAACCAGATCCCGGACTGGAACGACCTCGTCTATAACGGCAATTGGGAAGAGGCGATCCGCAACCTGCATTCGACCAACAATTTCCCGGAATTTACCGGCCGCGTCTGCCCGGCTCCCTGCGAGGAGGCCTGCACGCTGAACCTCGAGGACACGCCGGTCGCGATCAAGACGGTCGAGCAGGCGATTGCCGACAAGGCCTACGAGCTCGGTTTCATCGTGCCGCAGCCCCCGACCGTGCACACCGGCAAGAAGGTCGCGATCATCGGCTCCGGCCCCGCGGGTCTTGCCGCTGCGCAGCAGCTGGGCCGCGCCGGTCACGAGGTGCATGTCTACGAGCGCGAATCCAAGCCGGGTGGCCTGCTCCGCTACGGCATTCCGGACTTCAAGATGGAGAAGAACTTCATCAATCGCCGCGTCGAGCAGATGCGCGGCGAAGGCGTGACCTTCCATTGCGGCGTCAATGTCGGCGTGACGATCCCGGTTGAAAAACTGCTCGCCGACCATGACGCCGTGCTCTATTGCGGCGGCTCGGAAACCCCGCGCGAGGCCGGCATTCCGGGCGTGGACCTCGCCGGTGTCTACGATGCCATGCCCTATCTGGTTCAGCAGAACCGCCGCGTTGGCCGCGAGAATACCGAAGCCGTGGGCTGGGCCGCGATCGGCGCGCTCGCTGCCGGCAAGCACGTGGTCGTCGTCGGCGGCGGCGATACGGCCTCCGACTGCGTCGGCACCGCGTTCCGGCAGGGCGCCGTCAAGGTCACCCAGCTCGACATCCGCCCGCAGCCGCCGGAAAAGGAAGACAAGCTCGCCGTCTGGCCGTTCTGGGCGACGCGGATGCGGACCTCGTCCTCTCAGGCCGAAGGCGCGATCCGCGAGTTTCAGGTGGCGACGCTCGAATTCATCGGTGAGGACGGCGTGCTCACCGGCGTGAAGTGCTGCGAAGTGGACGAGCGCCGCCGCCCGGTTCCGGGCACCGAATTCGTCATCAAGGCAGACCTCGCCTTCATCGCCATCGGCTTCCGCGGTCCCTTCACGGACAGCGTGCTGAAGGAGCTTTCCGGCAAGCTCACGCTCAACACCGACAAGCGCGGCTCCACCAACGTGGTGGCGAACGAACTCGACTACCGTACCTCCGTCGACAAGCTCTGGGCCGCCGGCGACGTCCGGCGCGGTCAGTCGCTCGTCGTCTGGGCGATCCGCGAAGGCCGTCAGGCGGCGCGCGCCATCGACGAGGCGCTGATGGGTTCGACGATTTTGCCGCGGTGAGGCAAGTCATTTGAGACAACTAAAAGACCCGCTTCGGCGGGTTTTTTTGGGTCCGGATGTCCGCATCTCGTCATGCTCGGGACAAGCCCGAGCAAGACGGAACCATCCAGCACTTCAGCTCAAATTCCAGTCAAAGCGCAGGATAGGTAAAATCGTCCACGCGTCCCGCGGGCACCTTGTCGCTCAGAATCGGCACGGCAGCCTTGGCCGTCAGGGCCTTTTCCGCGCCAAGCAGGGCGCCGCCGCCGTCGAGTTCCGGATCGGTCAGGCTGATTGGCGGGGTGCGGACGAGGGGACCGGATTTCTCGGCGGACTTGTCGAGCATGCCCTCGCTGTCGAGGCGGATGAGTTTTTCGACCGTCAATGGATCGCCGAGAAGCTTGCGCAGCGGCTTTTCCGCATAGAAGGCCATCTTGCGCTTGCCGGCGGCCGTCATCGCCACCCCGTCGGAGGCGCGAAGGCGCACCGGCTGGCCGTTGATGTCGGAGCCTGTGATCACGAACTTGCCGTTCTCGTCCACGAAGCCGTCCCAGATATCGACGAACTCGGCACCGGCCCGCGCCGCCTCGTTGCGGTAGACGGTGTTGAGC
>CAMFHT010000405.1 GCA_945952245.1 uncultured Rhizobium sp.
CGGCAAGCGCTGAACCAGTTGAGTGTCGACGGCCTGGCCTTCCGCAGCACGCCGACGTCGCCGGCGGCGGGCCTGCCGCCTTCGAGGCCCATTCGGAACATCTTCATGCTGTCGGTTAGCGATTCCGCTGCGCCTTCGAGCTTGGCATGCATGGCATCGCGCGCGGAAGCCGAGCCGAGATGGGTGAGGCCCGTGCCGGTGAGATGCAGATGCGCCGGATTCGGATGCTCGACGGGCAGGCGGAGCTTGCCGGCTGCGGCGAGCGCCGGCAGATCGACGGCTTCGCCGAGGCCATGGGCGGTGACTTCTTCCGCGAGCGTGCGGCCATTGGCAATGGCCTTGAGAGCGAGGTCGTAGACGCTCACGGCGCCACGGACGATCGCCGCTTCCGAACCGTCCCGGGCGACGACCCCGATGGAGCCGTCGGGAAGGTTGATCTGGGAGAGCAACATGTGCCCCTTCTCCTTACTTGGACTTGTTGTAAACGTCGAAGATGACGGCGGCGAGCAGCACGAGGCCCTTGATCACCTGCTGGTAATCGATGCCGATGCCGAGGATCGACATGCCGTTGTTCATGACGCCCATGATGAAGGCACCAACGACCACGCCGACGATCTTGCCGACGCCGCCGGACATGGAAGCGCCACCGATGAACACCGCCGCGATGACGTCGAGTTCGAAGCCGACACCGGCCTTCGGCGTTGCCGAATTGAGGCGGGCCGTCACGATCATGCCGGCAAGCGCTGCAAGCACGCCCATGTTGACGAAGGTGAGGAAGACGAGCTTTTCGGTGTTGATGCCGGAGAGCTTCGCAGCCTTCAGGTTGCCGCCGATCGCGTAGATGCGCCGGCCGGTCGTCGTCTGCTCGGTGAAGAAGGCGTAGAGCACGGTCAGGATCGTCATGATGATCAGCACGTTCGGCAGGCCACGGAAGCTCGCGAGCTTCCAGCCGACGAAGATCAGCGCAGCGGCGATGACGGCATTGCGGATGTAGAAGACCGTGGTGGGCTCCTGCGCGATGCCGTAGGTGGCGTCACGGCGGCGGGCACGGCTGCCGAGCCAGAACAGAAGCACGGAGGCGAGCACGACCACGACGATCGCCGTCATGTTCGGGCGGTCAACCATCAGCAGGTCCGGGATGAAGCCCGTCGAGAGCGACTGGAAGCCCTTGGAGAAGGGACCGATGTTCTGGCCACCGAGCAGCCATAGGGTCAGCCCGCGGAAGACGAGCATGCCGGCCAGCGTCACGATGAAGGACGGGATGCGCCAATAGGCGATCCAGTAGCCCTGCGCCGCACCGATGAGACCGCCAAAGACCAGGCAGAGCGGCACCACGATATAGACCGGCAGCGCGTACCGCACGCTGAGCACGGCGGAGATGGCGCCCACGAAGGCCGCGACCGAACCGACGGACAGATCGATATGGCCGGCGACGATGACCAGCAGCATGCCCAGCGCCATGATGATGACGTAGGAGTTCTGCAGGAACAGGTTGGTGATGTTCTGCGCCGACAGGAAGTCCACGCTCAGCTGCTGATAGACGATCAGCCAGAAGAACACGACGATGGCGATGAGCGCCATGAGCATTCCGTATTCGCGGAAGTGCTCCTTGATATAGGCAAGGCCAGACTTGGCGTTTGCATTCTCTTCTTTTGTCACGACTGCCATGACCGGATCCCTCACTTGCTCACGATCAGCGACATGATGCGTTCCTGGCTCGCCTCTTCGCGAGTCAGTTCGCCGACGAATGCACCCTCGTTCATGACGTAGATGCGATCGCACATGCCGAGAAGCTCCGGCATTTCCGACGAGATCATCACGACGCCGCGGCCTTCGTCGGCCATGCGGTTCATAAGACCATAGATTTCAAACTTCGCGCCGACATCGATGCCGCGCGTCGGCTCGTCCAGGATCAGCACCTGCGGATCGGTGAAGAGCCACTTCGACAGCACCACCTTCTGCTGGTTGCCACCCGAGAGGTTCACCACCTTCTGCTGCACGGACGGGGTGCGGATCGCCATCGCCTTGCGATAGGTTTCCGCAACGTTGGCTTCCTGCGCGGTGTTGAGCACGCCGCGAAGCGCAATACCCGCCAGGTTCGCCAGCGAGATGTTGCGCAGGATCGGCTCCTCGAGGATGAGGCCGAGGCCCTTGCGGTCCTCCGTCACGTAGGCGATGCCGGCGTCGATGGCATCCGGCACCGTCTGGGTGTTCACGGGCTTGCCGCCCATCAGCACTTCGCCGCTGATGTTGCGGCCGTAGCTGCGCCCGAAGACGGACATGGCAAGCTCGGTGCGACCGGAGCCCATGAGGCCGGCAATGCCGACGATCTCGCCCTTGCGCACCTTGAAGGAGACGTTGCGAATGGTCTGGCGGTCCTGTTCGGGGTGCCAGACGTTCCAGTTCTTCACCTCCATCAGCATCTCGCCGATCTTCGGCGTGCGCTCGGGATAGCGGTGCGCCATGTCGCGGCCCACCATGTCCCTGATGATGCGGTCTTCCGAGATCTCGTCGCGGGAGAGCGTCGAAACGGTCGAGCCGTCGCGCAGGATGGTGATGCGGTCTGCGACGCGGCTGATCTCGTTCAGCTTGTGGCTGATCAGGATCGAGGTAATGCCTTGGGCTTTCAGCTCAAGCAGCAGGTCGAGCAGCTTCTGGCTGTCGTTTTCCTGAAGCGCTGCTGTCGGCTCGTCGAGGATGAGCAGGCGCACGTTCTTGGCCAGCGCCTTGGCGATCTCGATCAGCTGCTGCTTGCCGACGCCGAGCTTCTCGACCTTGGTGGAGGGCGGCTCGCGCAGGCCGACCTTGCGCAGCACCTCTTCGGTGCGCTGGAAGGTCTCCTGCCAGTTGATCACGTTGCCATTCGCCACCTCGTTGCCGAGGAAGACGTTTTCCGCGATGGAGAGGAGCGGCACGAGCGCCAGCTCCTGGTGAATGATGATGATGCCCTTCTTCTCGCTGTCGCGGATGCCGCGGTTTTCCAGGAGCTGGCCATCGTAATAGATTTCGCCGTCATAGGTGCCGTGCGGGTAGACCCCCGAGAGCACCTTCATCAGTGTCGACTTTCCGGCGCCGTTTTCACCGCAGATCGCGTGGATCTCGCCGGGCTCGACGCTGAGGTTGACATGATCGAGAGCCCGAACGCCGGGGAAGGTCTTGCCGATACCCCGCATTTCCAGAAGCGCTGCCATGTTTCCTCCCTTTCCAATAGAAAAGCCCGCCGCCGATCAAGCGCAACGGCGGGCTTCAAGCCATTCGTGTCTAGGATTACTTCAGCTGGTCGGCCGTGTAGTAACCGGACTTGACCAGAACTTCTTCATAGTTCTTGGCATCGACCGGCTGCGGCTCGAGCAGGTAGGACGGAACGACCTTCACACCGTTGTTGTAGGT
>CAMFHT010000406.1 GCA_945952245.1 uncultured Rhizobium sp.
GATCCATGCGGGCGGGCCGCTCCTCCGGTCCGGGCTCGAAGCCCCAGAAATAGCGGGCGAGCGACCCCTTCTCGGCCACCAGCTCCAGGGCGCGCCGGGCATTGTTGATGGTCGAGACGATCTTGCCGCGATGGCGCACGATGCCGGGATCGGCAAGACAGCGGGCCACGTCCTCCTCGGTGAAGCCGGCGACCTTGTGATAGTCGAAACCGGCAAAGGCAGCGCGGAAGTTTTCCCGCTTCCTGAGGATCGTGAGCCAGGAAAGACCGGACTGGAAACCCTCGAGGCAGATCTTCTCGAAGAGGCGATGGTCGTCCGCCATGGGGGTTCCCCATTCCTCGTCGTGATAACGGCGGTAATCCTCGAGGCCTCCATACCAGCCGCAGCGGAACTGCCCGTCTTCGCCCTCGATGATTCCCTCGGTCACGACCGCTTCCGCCACGTCTCGCTCCTGCATTTCAAGCCTTTCCGGCAGGCTCCGGCCCCGTTTACCACTTGCTTACCGCGTTTCGAAACCGGGCGCTAACCCTGACAAAGGGTTTATGCAGCGATTACAATCTTAACGTCCACCCGTTAACCATTATCTCGGGCAAAATTGCCACCATCGGGCGGAAAAAGGGCGGAAAAGGGATCGAACCCGACCGTCCTGCGTTGAGAGTTCCGCCGGGATGTCCGCCGGTCAAATGTCGCGAGTCTGCCCCATGTTGAAGAAATCCCTCTGCCTTCTCGTCAGCCTGTCATCCCTGATCGCGCTTCCCGCCGAAGCCGCGGGCAAGCGCTACCAGGCCGGCGAACCCGTCATCGTCAGCCCGGACGTAAGCTCACCCTGGGTGATGCAGCTCAACCAGCGCCCGCGCCAGGTGGTCTATTCGAGCCGTGAAGTCGTCTCGCGGCCGATGATGTTCCGCAACCGCCAGCAGCAGGTCATCGTCTACCAGCCGCGCCCGGTCGTGCGTGCCCCGGCGGGCGGCATCTTCGGTCTCTACCGGCCGCAGGCCCGGCAGACTGTCTTCGTGCAGCCGCAGCAGATGCAGCAGGTTCAGCCGCAGCGCCAGGCGCGCCGGCAGATCAACCCCATCTACCTGCCGCAGACCGTTGCCTATGACACCAACGAAAAGCCCGGCACCATCGTCATCGATACCTCGAACCGCTTCCTCTATCTGGTCGAGGGCAATGGCATGGCGCGGCGCTATGGCGTCGGCGTCGGCAAGCCCGGCTTCGAATGGCGCGGCGCGCACCGCATCACCCGCAAGCAGGAATGGCCGACCTGGAACCCGCCGTCCGAGATGCGCGCCCGCGAGGCCGCGAAGGGCCACATCCTCCCGGTCAGCATGGAGGGCGGCATCGAAAACCCGCTCGGCGCCCGCGCCATGTATCTGGGCTCCACGCTCTACCGCATCCACGGCACGAACGCGCCCTGGACGATCGGCTATGCCGTCTCCTCCGGCTGCATCCGCATGCGCAACGAGGATGTGGTGGACCTTTACGAGCGGGTGAAGGTCGGCACGCGCGTCACCGTGCTCTAAGCCTGCGGACCGCCTGAATTGCGTCCATGGCGGCCTTTCGCGGCCATGGACAAGGGGACGAAATTGACTTCATAATCGGAGCGCGCCTGAGGCGTCTCTCCCGGGTTGGAATGAGGGGAATGATCATGAAATTCGGAAAATTCGCATGGCTCGCCGCCGTGGCATTCGGCCTGTTGGCTGCACATGCCGCAGAGGCACAGCAGCCGGGCCTGGTGCGCAAGCACAAGGATCCCGTCATCAACGTGCACCGGCAGATCCCGGAAGCGTTCAAGCGCCGCGTCGTGCGCCTGACGACGAACGAGAAGCCGGGCACCGTCATCGTCGACACCAACAACAAGTTCCTCTACCTCGTCGAGAGCGGCAACCGCGCCATCCGCTACGGCATCGGCGTCGGCCGCGAAGGCTTCGGCTGGTCGGGCGTGGTGAAGGTCGGCCGCAAGGCGGAATGGCCGGACTGGACGCCGCCGCCGGAAATGCGCCGCCGCGAAGCCGCCAAGGGCCATATCCTGCCCGTGCACCAGAAGGGTGGAGAGGACAATCCGCTCGGCGCACGCGCCATGTATCTCTTCAAGAAGCACGGCGACAGCGGCTTCCGTATCCATGGCACGAACCAGCCCTGGTCGATCGGCCTGAACCTTTCTTCCGGCTGCATCCGCATGATGAACAAGGACGTGGTGGATCTCTACGAGCGCGTGCCAGTGGGCACCAAGGTCATCGTCATCGGCCCCGGCAACAAGCAGGGCAATGTCAGCTACGAAGACCACGGCCTGGACTTCTTCCGCACCCTGTTCGGCAGCCTCTGAGACTCCTTCCCCATGCGGCAGCAGCTTCGGGTTGCTGCCGCATAATCGCCACAGTTTCTGCAAAAATGTGGTTCTCTTTTGTAACCGTCCAAATCTGCAGTTGATTTTATTTAATAGCAAAAGGACAACAGGGATCTGAATCGCAGCTCATGCTGGCAGAATTATCGAAGGATCCCCGATGCGTCCGTCCCTCTTCTCCCTTCTGAAATCGCATGCCGCCCGTCTCGCCCTCGTCGGCATTCCGGCGATGATCATCGGCACGGCCGCGCATGCGGAAATGGCGATCTCCGTCTATGGCGGCCTGCAGGGCGCGCCGCACAGCGATGTCGAGGTTTCCGACCAGCCCGATTTCACCGCCGGCTGGGAAGGCAATTCCTTCGAAATGCCGCTCTACCTCGGCGCCCGCGGCACCTGGTGGTCTGCCATCGACAGCATGCCGGACCTCGGCTTCTCGATCGACTACACCCACGCCAAGGTCTATGCCGACGACGAGACGCTTGCAAAGTCCGGCTGGTCGCACTTCGAATTCACCGACGGCCTGAACATGGTGACGCTGAACGCGCTCTATCGCTTCCCGATCGAGAACACCGGCGTCACCCCTTACGTCGGCGCCGGCGCCGGTGTGAACATCCCGCATGTCGAAGTCACCCGCGCCAGCGGCAAGACCAGCGAATACCAGCTCGGCGGCGCGACGCTGCAGATCCAGGCCGGTATCGATTACAAGTTCAATGACCAGTGGTCGGTCTTCACCGAATACAAGGGCAACTATTCGATGATCGATGCCGACATCGACAATGGTGCGAGCCTTAAGACCGACGTCATCACCAATGCGGTGAACTTCGGCATTTCCTATCACTTCTGATCGCGGGGCCGGACCGCGTCAGAGCGGATCCGGCAGCGCGACGTCCGCCAGTTGATCGATCTGGCAGAAGAGAGCCCCTTCCATGCGGAAGCCGGGCTCTTTTCCATTCATGCCCTCGAGCACATAGGTACCGTGCAGCCGTCCGGCATTTGCGTCCGTCACCTCAGCGCCCAGCGCCATGTATACGGG
>CAMFHT010000407.1 GCA_945952245.1 uncultured Rhizobium sp.
GCCCTGATGATCGAGGAAGACGCGGCGGGCGGTGGGATTGTCGAGTCGGGTTGTCATTCGGCAAGTCTATGGCGGGCAAGGCGGATTGCAAACTCCGGCAATTGCGGGATCGAGGAATTGGCTTAGCGAGTGCTGGACGCAGGCATGGTCAGCCCCTAAGTTCACGCCCGAGACCGAGGAGCATTCATGACAACCCATCTTTACGAGCACGCCGTTTTTCTGGAACACAAGACGCCCGAGGGCCATCCCGAGCGGCCGGACCGGCTGCGCTCGCTCAACATCGCGCTGCAGCACCCGAACTTCGACCGGCTGACGCGCATCCAGGCTCAGATCGCCAACGAGGATGCCGTCCTCTACGCCCATCCCGAGGACTATCTGCGCCACATCATGCGCTCCATTCCGGAAGAGGGCATCAACCAGCTCGATCCGGACACCTGGGCGAGCCCTCAGAGCCTCAATGTAGCGCTGACCGCCGTCGGCGGCGCGCTTGCGGCCGTGGACGACGTCATGACGGGCAAGGCGCAGAATGCCTTCGTGGCGTCGCGCCCGCCAGGGCATCATGCCGAGAAGGACAAGGCCATGGGCTTCTGCTTCTTCAACAATGCCGCGATCGCCGCGCGCCATGCGCAGAAGGTGCACGGCGTCGAGCGGGTCGCGATCGTCGATTGGGACGTGCACCACGGCAATGGCACGCAGGACATCTTCTGGGACGATCCCTCCGTGCTCTTCTGCTCCACGCACCAGATGCCGCTCTATCCCGGGACCGGCGCCAAGGACGAGACGGGAACGAAGAACACCATCGTCAATGCGCCACTGAACCCCAATGACGGCTCCGACCATTTCCGCGCCGCCTTCAAGGAGCGCGTGCTGCCGGCGGTGGACAATTTCCGGCCGGACCTCATCATCGTCTCGGCCGGCTTCGACGCTCATCACCGCGATCCGCTGGCGCAGATCAACCTCGTCGGCGACGATTTCGACTGGGCGACGGGCAAGATCATGGACCTCGCCGGCAAAAGCGCATCGGACCGGGTCGTCAGCCTGCTCGAGGGCGGCTATGATCTGGAAGGGCTTGCCGAGTCGGCAGCGCTGCATATCCTGCGCCTGATGAGGGGTTGAGTGAACGAGATGAGTGCGGACGCAAATCCGGCCGACGTATCGGCCTATTCCTTCGAAAAGGCGGTTGCCGAACTGGAAGCCATCGTGGCCCGGCTCGAACGCGGCGACGTGGCGCTGGAGGAATCCATCTCCATCTACGAGCGCGGCGAGGCGCTGAAGAGGCACTGCGAAACCCTGCTTGCCGCCGCCGAAAACCGCATCGAGAAGATCCGCCTCGACAGGGCCGGCAAGCCGGCGGGGACGGAGCCGCTGGACGGGTAAGGCCTTCAGAAGCTCACCCCCGCCCTTGCAAAATCCGAGGTTTAGCGGCAATGCCGCTAGTTCCTCGATTTTGCTTTCCCGCCCGCCAGGGGCGGGAGGGCCTCGGCGCCAGCCGTCTTCCCGCCCCTGGCGGGCGGGAAAGCAATTTCAACATCTTAGCCAGAATGGCTAAGTGTTAGAAATTGCAAGGGCGGGGGTTGAACAATGAACAGGAGCCGCCCATGAGCTTTTTCCCCGGTGAAGACCCAGCCCCCGGCGATGCGAGGGCAGCCGATCTGATCGAGCATCTGATCATCCCGCGCACCAGCGACATCGGCGGATTGCAGGTGCGGCGCGCGCTGCCGACGGCGAAGCGCAGGCTGGTGGGGCCCTTCATCTTCTTCGACCGCATGGGCCCGGCCAAACTGACGCCGGAACAGGCGCTGGACGTGAAGCCGCATCCGCATATCGGGCTCTCGACGGTCACCTATCTCTTCGACGGCGAGATCAAGCACCGGGACAGCCTCGGCACCGAACTGGTGATCCGCCCGGGCGACGTGAACCTGATGACGGCGGGGCGCGGGATCGTGCATTCCGAGCGCACGCCGGAAAACCTCCGCGGCGGGCCGCTCTCGATTTCCGGTCTGCAGACATGGCTGGCGCTTCCCTCGCACCTGGAAGAGATCGACCCGGCCTTTGCCCATACCAGCGCTGCCACCCTGCCGGAGTTTTCGGATGGCGGCGCCTCCGGCCGGGTCGTCATCGGAAGCTTCGGCGGGCTTTCGGCACCCGTCAAATCCTTCTCCGGCACGCTCTACGTGGACCTGCGGCTGCAACCGGGCGCCCGCTTTCCCTTCCCCGCGACGGAGGAGGAGCGCGCGGCCTATATGCTCTCCGGTTCCCTCTCCATTGCAGGCGAGAGCTTTGCCGCCGACCAGCTTCTCGTCTTCCGCCAGGGCGACGCGATCACGCTGCAGGCGGGACCGGAGGGGTGCCACATCATGCTCTTCGGGGGCGATGCCATGGACGGCAAGCGGTATATCTGGTGGAATTTCGTCTCCTCCTCGCAGGAGCGGATCGAGCAGGCCAAGCAGGAATGGAAAACCGGCCGCTTCGACATCGTGCCCGGCGACGAAGAGGAGTTCGTGCCTTTGCCGGGCTAATGCAACATTGACTTCCGTCAGAGCTGTATTACACTGTATTACATCGTAATATGGGAGAATGATTATGACGGAAAAGACACTCGTGTCCCTTCGCCTCCCTACTGAATTGGTAAGCCAGTTCGACAAAATCGCCGACTATCTGGAGCGAGATCGCACCTGGGTAATCCTGCAGGCGCTCAAGCAATACATGGGCGAAGGCGAGGAGGGAGCCGACCTTCTCGACGAGGCGATCGGCTACGCCGAGCTGGAGCGGGGCGAGCGCATTCCGCTGGAAGATGTGCTCGAAGATGCGCGCCGGCTGATTGACGAAACAATTGCTGAAAAGAAGCGCGCTTCCTGAACATGCGGCAGGTGTTCGTCGCCCCACAGGCCGCGAAATGGTTTTCGCGACGGGTTGTTGAGATCGCCCATGTCAACCCGGTGGCGGCGCACAAGCTGATCGCGCGGTTCGAGGAGATCCAGCGTCTCATCGCCGAATTTCCAGAGATTACCGAACGTGGTCGCAAGAAAAACACACGCAAGATCACGATGCCGCCCTTCATACTGATGTCGCGGCGCATCGGAGACGATATCGAAATTTACGCGATAAGGCATGCCCGCCAGCGCGATGCGCTCGCGCCACGCAGAACGATCGATCCCACCGAAGACTAGATTCTCACCCCCGTCGCCCGACCGGGATGATCTCTGGGCTGTTCGCCTCGAAGGCCTCGCCCGACCAGTCTCCCATCCACCTGTCTGCCTTCAATCCGGCCTCGGCGAGGAGCTCGTCGATTTCCGCCTTTGCCGGAAAGGCGATGCGGCTGTCGGCCATGAGGTTACCGGTGCCGAGGAGGTTCTGG
>CAMFHT010000408.1 GCA_945952245.1 uncultured Rhizobium sp.
GGCGCTGACGGAGCAGGCAGGCAAGGTCTGGCATCTCTCGAACCTCTACGAGGTGCCGGGCCAGGAGGCGCTGGCAAAGCGGCTGATGGACGTGACCTTCGCGGAAAAGGTATTCTTCACCAATTCCGGCGCGGAGGCGCTCGAATGCGCGATCAAGACGGCCCGCCGCTACCATTTCGCCAAGGGCCAGCCGGAGCGCTTCCATATCATCACCTTCGAAGGCGCCTTCCATGGCCGCACGACGGCGACGATCGCCGCCGGCGGCAACGAGAAGTACATCGAAGGCTTCGGCCCCAAGGCGCCGGGCTTCGATCCCGTGCCCTTCGGCGATCTCGAAGCGGTCAAGGCTGCCATGACCGAGAAGACGGGCGCAATCCTGGTCGAGCCCGTGCAGGGCGAGGGCGGCATCCGTACCGGCACGACGGAATTCCTGAGAGGGCTCCGCGAGATCTGCGATGAGAACGGTCTGCTCCTGATCTTCGACGAGGTGCAGTGCGGCGTCGGGCGGACCGGCAAGCTCTTCGCCTATGAATGGGCGGGCATCACGCCCGACATCATGGCGGTCGCCAAGGGCATCGGCGGCGGGTTCCCGCTCGGCGCCTGCCTTGCAACGGCAGAGGCCGCCTCCGGCATGGTAGCCGGCACGCATGGCTCCACCTATGGCGGAAACCCCCTCGCCATGGCCGTCGGCCAGGCCGTGCTCGACGTGGTGCTTGCCGACGGCTTCCTGCAACACGTGCGGGACATGGCGCTCCTCTTCACGCAGGGCCTCGCCTCGCTGAAGGACCGCTTCCCCGACGTGATCGAGGAAATCCGCGGCACTGGCCTCATGCTCGGCATCAAGCCCAAGGGCCCGAATGCGGACCTGCTCGTCGCGATGCGCAATGAGCATCTGCTCGGCGTGCCCGCCGGCGAAAACGTCATCCGCCTCCTGCCGCCGCTGGTCATCTCGGCGGAGGAAGTGCGCGAAGGGCTCGCCCGCATCGAGCGTGCCGCGCTCGCCGTGCGTGCCGCCCACCAGCAGAAATCCGCCTGAGGCGTCTTACACCTCTTCTAGTCACAGGAACCCATCATGGCATCCCCGAAGCATTTCATCGATCTTTCAACTACGGCATCCGGCGATCTGCGCCGCATTCTCGACGATGCCAAGGTGCGAAAGGCAGCGACCAAGGCCGGCACGGCAGACAAGCCGCTGGCCGGCAAGATGCTGGCGATGATCTTCGAGAAGCCTTCCACCCGCACCCGCGTGTCCTTCGACGTCGGCATGCGGCAGCTGGGCGGCGAGACGCTGTTCCTCTCCGGGACCGAAATGCAGCTTGGCCGCGCGGAAACCATCAGCGATACGGCAAAGGTGTTGTCGCGTTATGTCGATGCGATCATGATCCGCACCACGGATCACCGCCGCCTGCTGGAGCTGGCGGAAGCCGCGACCGTTCCCGTCATCAACGGCCTCACCGACGACACCCATCCCTGCCAGATCATGGCCGATCTCATGACCTTCGAGGAGCATCGCGGCCCGGTGAAGGGCAAGACCTTCGCCTGGACCGGCGACGGCAACAACATTCTCCACTCGCTGGTCGAGGGGTCCGCACAGTTCGGCTATCGCATGAACATGGCCGTGCCCATGGGCTCCGAGCCGCACGACAAGTTCCTGAACTGGGCGCGCAACAATGGCGGCGACATCATGCTCTGCCATGATGCCGAGCGGGCAGTCGAGGGAGCCGATCTCGTGGTCACCGATACCTGGGTGTCCATGAACCAGGAGCACAAGGCCCGCGGCCACAACATCTTCCAGCCGTTCCAGGTGAACGAGGCGCTGATGAAGAAGGCCAAGCCCGATGCCCTCTTCATGCACTGCCTGCCCGCCCACCGCGGCGAGGAAGTGACGGACGAGGTGATCGACGGACCGCAGTCGGTGGTGTTCGACGAGGCGGAAAACCGCCTTCACGCGCAGAAATCCGTGCTTGCCTGGTGCTTCGGCCTCGTTTGAGGCTTGGAGAGAGGCGGCGGCCACCCCATATCTGCGCCGAACCCGATCCATCAGCGCGATCCACGCCGGATGTCCTCCCCTTCCGGCGGCCGGGATTGCCCAGAAGTCAGGCGCGGCCTTTCTGCTGAGAAGGCTGTCGCACAAGGAGAATGCCATGGCAGAGAATGAAGCCAAGCTCGGTGAATTCGGCTTCGCCGGCGATGACCACGTCGTGCCCTTCCAGGTGGAAGGCCTCGACGTGCGCGGCCGCGCCGTGCAACTGGGGCCGATCCTGGATTCGATCCTGGGACGCCACAACTACCCGCAGGCCGTGGCCCGTCTGCTTGCGGAAGCGATCACGCTGACCGTACTGATTGGCACCTCGCTAAAATTCGACGGCAAGTTCACCGTGCAGACGCGCGGCGATGGCCCGGTCGATCTGCTCGTGGTCGATTTCACCACGCCCTCCGACGTGCGCGCCTATGCGCGGTTCGATCAGGAGGGGCTCGATGCGGCAATCGCCAGCGGCTACGCCGCGCCGCAGGACCTGCTCGGCAAGGGCGTGCTCGCCTTTACCATCGATCAGGGCCGCTTCGCCCAGCCCTATCAGGGCATCGTTGCGCTTGACGGCGCCTCGCTTGAAGAGATCGCCGGGGTCTATTTCCGTCAGTCGGAGCAGATCCCGACCCGCGTCCGCCTCGGCGCTGCCGAGTTCTACGACCGCGGACCGGACGGCAAGTCGCGCCATCACTGGCGGGCAGGGGGCATCATCGCCCAGTTCCTGCCCGAGGCGCCGGAGCGCATGCGCCAAGCCGATCTTCCCGGCGGCGACGGCGACGAGACCGCGCCCGTGGTGGCCGAGGACGACAACTGGATGGAGGCCCGCTCGCTGGTCGAGACGGTCGACACCATCGAGCTGACCGATCCGGAAGTGGGTGCCGAACGCCTGCTGTTCCGCCTCTTCCATGAGCGCGGCGTGCGCGTCTACGAACCGCAGTCCGTTCTCGACCGCTGCAGCTGCTCGCGCGACAAGATCAAGGGCGTGCTGCAGGGCTTCAGCGAGGAAGAGATCAACGACAGCATCGAGGATGACGGAATTTCCGTCACCTGCGAGATCTGCGCGACGACCTATCGTTACGAGGCTGCGGAAGTCATGCCGGCCTGATCCTGAACGTCCCCGCCACGGCAAAGGCGGGGATCGTTGCGTTTCAATTGAGGATGCGCTGCAGGCCGGGGACATCCAGCGAGAAGGCGGGGATCTCGACGTCAAAGATCGCGCCTTCCTCGGTTTCCATCTGGTAGCGGCCGAACATCATGCCGGACGGCGTGTCCAGCGGGCAGCCAGAGGAATATTCATAGCTGTCGCCGGGGCCG
>CAMFHT010000409.1 GCA_945952245.1 uncultured Rhizobium sp.
GCACTGATGACCGGGTGCTACACCATGGCTCTCTGTGCGGGTGCTGCGAGTGCTGCTGGTCTGACGCTGCCGCTCGAGGAGGCTTTGGGCGGAACGCCGCAGGCAGGACTTTCCATCTGGGCCATCCCGGCGCTGGTCGTCGGCCTGATCTGGCTTCCGCAGGCGCTGCGTCTCGGGGGCGGCCCAAGGCGTGCAGGCTTCAAGGTCCTCGGCCTGTGGCGTGACCGACTTGCCTGGCATGTCACGCTGTTCATGGGGCTCCAGTCGGCGCTCGCCTACTGTGTTTTCGGCTGGCTGGTGCCGATCCTGCGGGAACGCGGCCTCGAAGCTGTTACCGCGGGCGCGGTCGTGTCCATTTCCGTCATGGTCCAGGCCGCTTCCTGCCTCGTGCTGCCGCACATCGCCGTGCGCGGCAAGGATCAGCGCCTGGTCAACATTACGCTCTGCGCTATTGCCGTGACCGCCTTGCTAGGGCTCCTGTTTGCGCCGCTTTCGACGGTCTGGCTCTGGGCCGTGCTGCAAGGCATCGGGCAGGGCGGGCTCATCGCTGTCGCCATGACGGTCATCGTGCTCCGCTCACCAGATCCGCATGTCGCAGCCCACCTGTCCGGTATGGCGCAATGCGTCGGCTACACGCTGGCGGCAATCGGTCCTCTCATCGTCGGGATCATCCACGGAGCGACGGGCAGTTTTGCATGGGCATCCGTTCTGTTCGTGGCGCTGGGTGTTGGCTCGGCGGCGAATGGCTGGTTTGCAGGGCGTGCCGAGTTCGTCAAGACGCGCACGGTCTCCTCCGATTCCCCTTGATTTTGAAGAGAACGCCCAGCCGCCAAAAACTTGGCGGGACGAACTTCAACCGACTGCCCTTACCGCTCGAAGATGCGGCAGAGTGCGCCAGGCCGGAGTGACAGTGACACCGGTTCGGTATGGCCGAGGGACTTGCTATCGCCTTGCCGCGGAATATCCACCGCTATGGAAAGTCCACCCGCCGCCTCGACCCGCAGCCGCAGCGACCTGCCATGAAAGGCGATGGACGAGGCGACGCCCTTGATGGCCCCGTTTACGCCCGAGAGCACCAGGTCTTCGGGTCGGATTCCGGCCGTGACCTCGCTGCCGGCTGCCGGCAGCCTGACGTCCTCCACCGGGGTGACGATCTGGAAGGCGCCAAAATCAAGCTGTACCTCTCCCGCAGAGGCGGCCGCCACGCGCGCCGGCAAGAGGTTCATGGTGCCAATGAAGCCGGCGACGAAGCGCGTCTGCGGCTGGTCGTAGAGGACGGCGGGGCTTGCCACCTGTTCGATCCGGCCGCGGTTCATGACAACGATGCGATCCGATATCGACATGGCTTCCGTCTGGTCATGGGTAACCATCACGAAAGTGGTGCCCAGCTCAGTCTGCAGCCGCTTCAGCTCCAGCTGCATCTGCTCGCGCAGATGCGCGTCGAGCGCCGACAGCGGCTCGTCGAGAAGCAGGACCCGCGGTTCGCACACCATGGCGCGGGCAAGCGCGATGCGTTGGCGCTGTCCGCCGGAGAGCTCGCCGACGCGCGCTGCAGCCTTCTCCGGGAGCCCGACCAGCTCCAGCGCCGCCATGACGCGCTTGCGCCGTTCGGCGGGGGCAACACGCCTGAGTGACAAACCGAAGCCGATGTTCTCCTCCACGTTCATGTGCGGGAAGAGTGCGTAATCCTGAAACACCGTGTTGACGGGGCGGTCATAGGCGCGGAGCGGGGCGATGTCGCGGCCGTCGAGGATCACGCGCCCGCTGGTCGGTGTCTCGAAGCCGGCGATCACGCGGAGTGTCGTCGTCTTTCCGCAGCCGGAGGGACCAAGCAGGCTCAGGAACTCCCCGCTGCCAATCGCAAGATCGATATCGTCGAGGCCGACGACGCCCCCGGGAAATACCTTTCGCACGGCTTCGAGCGTCAGCAGGGGTTCACTCATCGAGAGCCTCCGGCGGCTTGTTCGTGTTGACCCACAGGATCTCGGCGCGGGTGATGCCGTGATTGGTGAAGGAGTGCATGAGCGTGCTCTTGAAGGCGAAACTGTCGCCCTGCTTGAGCTGGTAGGTGCCGCCGTCGATTTCGAGCTCGATCTCGCCGGTCAGTACATAACCGAACTCGTGACCGGAATGAGCATAAGCTTCCGCCGTCCCACCCTTGGGCTCAACGGTCACGAGCATGCCGGTGAGGGCCGAGGCTGGCGGCGACAGTAGCCACTTCCCGATACCCTCGGAATGAACCGGAAGAGTACGGCGGGAGCCGGCGCGGACGCAGTAGAGATCGTTCGACGTATCGCCGCCATCGCCGATCAGCGCGCTGGGCTCGACCGAGAGCGCCGCCGCGAGCGGCCAGATGACCTTGACACGCAGCGATGACAAGCCTCTTTCGATCTGGCTGAGTGCGCCAACCGAAATGCCGGTGCGGGACGCAAGTTCGGTGAGGGAGAGGTTCCTCTCCAGCCTCAGTGCCCGAATCCGTCGTCCGACGATGACATCCGCTTCCGCTGCTTCGCGGCTCACTCTTATGTTTGCTTCCTGCAAGAAATTCACGCCCCTGTGCTGTCTATAGGCTCCGCCCCGCTGGGTGCAGGGCGGAGAACGGACCGGTCAGCCGCCGGCCTTGATCTTCTCGAACATCTTGGCGAGTTCGTCATTCTGTTTCATCGGACCGGTAAAGACGGTGGTCTTCAGCATGTCGTCCGGGTTCGACGGCAGTTCGAGCTTCTCCAGCGTTTCCTTGGGAACTGCTGCGAAAGCCGTGGTCGTGGACGTGCCGTAGCCGTAGTTCTCGATCAGGTACTGGCCGGAATCCGGCTCAAGCCGGCTGTTGATGAAGTCATAGGCGAGATCGACGTTCTTGGCATCCTTGAGAATCACATATCCGCAGGTCCAGGTGAGCATGCCTTCCTTCGGCTTCATGTAGGTGACCGGCACGCCCTGCTTCTTCAGCGCGACGGCAGAGGCGTTCCACGTCATTGCGGCCACCAGCTCGCCACTTGCGAGTGACTGTTCGACCGAGGTCATGTCGGTGGTGTAGGTCGAGATCAGCGGGCGCTGTTCGCGAAGCTTCTCCGCCACCTTGTCGAGATCGGCAGCGCTCATGTCGAAAGGATTGACGCCGGCAAGCAGGGCAGCGACCACGGGTGTATCGTGCACGGCATCGATCGTTGCCATGCGGCCCGCATATTTCTTGTCCCAAAGCAGGTTCCAGCTCTGCTCGGGGTTCTCGACCAGATCGGTGCGATAGAGAATGGAGGTATTGCCCCAGTCCCACGGCACCATCCAGACCTTGCCGTCG
>CAMFHT010000410.1 GCA_945952245.1 uncultured Rhizobium sp.
ATCGTGGCCCTTGTCGGCTACACCAATGCCGGCAAGTCGACGCTGTTCAACCGGATCACCGGGGCAGGGGTGCTGGCGGAGGACATGCTGTTCGCGACGCTCGATCCGACGCTTCGCCGCATGAAGCTGCCGCATGGCCGCACCGTCATCCTCTCCGACACCGTAGGGTTCATCTCCGACCTGCCCACCCATCTCGTCGCGGCCTTCCGCGCGACACTGGAAGAGGTGCTGGAGGCCAACATCATCCTGCACGTGCGCGACATGTCCGACCCGGACAATGGCGCACAGGCGGCGGACGTCAACCGCATCCTCAGCGACCTCGGCATCGACGACAAGGACCGCAGCGAACGCATCATCGAGGTCTGGAACAAGATCGACCGGCTGGAGCCGGAGGCTGCCGAGGCATTGACCCAGAAGGCCGCGTCCATGCCGAACGCGCTCGCCGTCTCGGCCGTCACCGGCCAGGGACTGGACGTGCTTCTGGACGAGGTCCAGGAGCGGCTCTCCGGTGTGCTGACGGAGACGAGCGTGATCCTGCCGCCTGAAAAGCTGAAGCTCCTTCCCTGGATCTACGGCAATGCCGCGGTGGACGAGCGCGAGGATCTGGAGGATGGTTCCGTCAGGCTCGACCTCAGGCTGACCGAGAGCCAGGCTCTGGAGCTGGATGGCCGCCTCGGTCTCCAGCGGGCGCAGGCCGAGTGGTGAACTTGTGCGGTCTCCGCGATGTGCTAATATGCGTTCGTTGGAGATGGCCATGACGAACAGTCGAACAGTTTCAGCGGCGAGCGAGGAACATGAAACCCGCCTTCACGCTCCTGCGATGCGCGTCGACAGCATTTCCGATATCGACGCGCTCTTCCAAAACGAGTCAATCCTTGAGTGGCTCGACGAAAAGCTCGACGAAGCCGACGGGGAGAGCGGCGTGACCTACGGAGCCGAGGACATGCGGAGCTTCCTTGACAGGGCGTTCGCTGAAGCCCGGAGCAGAAACGGTTCATGAAAGCCTTTCCGGTCACATTCGGACCGGCAGCAAGGCGCGACATCACCGAGTTACATAGTTATATTTTAAATATATCAGGAAGCGCGAATACGGCTGATGGATACGTCGATCGACTCTACGCGTTTTGCCTCAGGATCGGCCATGTCCCACACGGCAGACCCTCGATCGCGATCAAAAGAGGGCGGCACCGGAGACGCGTGTTCGAACGTTCTCTGATCGTGATATACGAGGTGCGGCGGGATGCCGTGGAAATACGACGCATCCTTTCAGGCCGGAAACTCATCGCGGCCTTTACGCGCTAGCTCTGTGTCTTTACGCATTTCCGGACGGAAACCGCGGACACACCCTTCCTGGAAATACTCTAGCCCCGTTCCGTCCCCTTTGCCTCCTGCCAAAGCGCCTCCATCCGCTCCAGGCTTGCACCCTCCAGCGTCTCGCCGTTCGCCGCTAGCTGCTCTTCGATATAGGCGAAGCGGCGGCGGAACTTGGTGTTGGTGCCGCGGAGCGCCATTTCCGGGTCAGCCTTGACGTGACGGCCGATGTTCACGGTCGCGAAGATCAGGTCGCCGAGCTCGTCCGCCACCTTGTCGCTGCGGCCTTCCCTGAGGGCTGCGCGCAGCTCGTCGATCTCTTCCTCGATCTTGTCGAGGATCGGCTCGGCTGCGGACCAGTCGAAGCCGACCTTGGCCGCCTGCTCCTGCAGCTTCAGCGCTTCCATGAGCGCGGGAAAGCTGCGCTGGACGGAGCCGAGATGTCCGTGTTTGAAATCTTCCGAAATGCCGCGGGCCGCGCGGCGGGCGGCGCGTTCGGCCTTTTCCGCCTTCTTGATCGCATCCCACTGCAGCTTCACGGCCTCCGGCGTATCGGCATCGGAGCGGGCGAAGACGTGCGGGTGGCGTCGGATCATCTTCGACGTCACGGCCTTCACCACGTCCTCGAACGTGAATTCGCCTGCTTCCTCCGCCATGCGGGCGTGGAAGACCACCTGCAGCAGGAGATCGCCCAGTTCGTCGCAGAGATCGCCCATGTCCTTCCGCTCGATCGCATCGGCCACCTCATAGGCTTCCTCGATCGTATAAGGCTTGATGGACTCGAAGGTCTGCTCGATGTCCCAGGGGCAGCCGGTCTCGGGGGTCCGGAGCGCGGCCATGATCTCGATGAGGCGCTTGATGTCGCCAGAGGCTTCCATGTCGGTCACGCCCTCAGTTCAGCGGAATGGAGTTGCCGGCCTTCGATGCCTGATAGGTCTCTGAAAGCCGCGCATATTCGTTGATGATCCGGTCCCACTGCGCCTGCATCCGGCTCCTTTCCGCCTCGTCCGACGCCGCCACCATTTCCCGCAACGAACCCGAGCGCCAGAACGCGTTCGCCTTCCGATAGCCGCCGGGTTCCAGCCCGAACACTTCCTTCAGGATCTTGAGGTCGTGCGGGATCGCGAAGGCGTCGCGGCTGTCCTCGTAGGAGAAGAAATAATAGAAATTGTCGAAGCCGGCCCAGGTGATCGCCGACATGCACATGGTGCAGGGTTCGTGGGTCGAGAGGAAGATCAGGTCCTTCGTGTCCGGCCGCTCGCCCATTTCGTAGAAGCGTTTCAGCGTGTGCACCTCGCCATGCCAGAGCGGGTTTTCCAGTTCGTTGTTCGTTTCGGCGATCACCAGCGACAGGTCTGATTTTCTGAGGATCGCCGCGCCGAACACCTTGTTGCCGGCTGCCACGCCCTTCTGCGTGAGCGGAATGATATCCTTCTCGATGACATCAAGCAGGTGGGCGGCGAGGGCGGTTTCGGACACGGGCGCAATTTCCTGGAAGCGAAGCAAAATCATGTGGTTTCTGCCGGCGACCACAAAGCAAAAACGGCGTCAAGTCAATCACCTTCCACCGGGGCGAAAGGTCGAGCAAATGCGCCGTCCGGTGATATTTGCTCCAAAACGTCGGAGGCCGAGCAAAGAAATACCGGCATGGGATAGCTTCCGGATTTCTGTTTCTTCAATTATGGGACGGGAGAGGCGATAGTCAGGGCCTCATGAAACAGGATTCCCCGATGTCTTCGGCTCAAGCGAGGCTGACAACCTTTCCTGCGTTTTTCCGCGTGGCCGGAAAAACCGTTGCCGTGTTCGGCAATGGGGATGAAGCCTATGCAAAGGCGCGGCTCCTGCGCAACACCGAGGCCGTGATCGTCGCCTTCGGCGCGGAGCCTGAAGCCTCCTATGCCGCCTACATCGCCGAGCAGGGCATTGCCCATATCGCCGCCGAATTCGATGCGGCACAGGTGAAG
>CAMFHT010000411.1 GCA_945952245.1 uncultured Rhizobium sp.
CGCCCGCATCCAGCATCAACGCCGTCAGCGCCCAGACGAGCGCATCGAGCCGGTCCGGCGAGCGCTCGCCGGAAAGTCCGTCCGGCCCGAAATCGCACATCTGGTCGGTGAGCTCCGGGAAATGCCCCGCATGCGCCACCCGTCCCTGTTCGTAGAGTGCCGCAACCGGCTCGGCACGGGTGAATTTTCCGCGCGCCGCCCGCACCTCCGTGATCGGCAGCGTCTCCGCGATCGATCGCAGGAGTGCGGCCACCATGTCGCCGCCCTGGTTCACCTCGACGACGACCCTGTCCGCCTCGAACCGGCGGAAGAGCTTGACCACCGCCGATGCCCAGCCGGCCGGGCTTGCGCCCTCCACCGAACCATCGGCCAGCACCACGGCCCGGCCCGAGGCCGAAAGCCCAGCAGCGACGATGCCGCAGCAACTGTTCGGCCCCGCCGTCGCTGGGGGATCGACCCCCACCACGATGCGGGTCATGGGTTCCGGCGTCTTCAGCACCAGCCGTTCCAGCTGCGCCCGGTTCCAGAGCGCGTCTTCCCGGTCCTCGATCAGCTCGCCATCCAGCTCCTGCCGGCCCAGACGCGTGCCGCCATAGCGGCTTTCCAGCGCGGCAATGAAGCCGGACGCGAGATTGGCGCGGTTCGAGACCGTCGAAAGCCGCGTCACCTCAGTGGCCTCGTCCTCCATGATCGCCTTCAGCAGCGGCAGCGGCCGCGGTGTCGTCGTCACCACCTGCCGGGGGTGATCGCCGAGTCTGAGGCCGAACTGCAGCATGTCGAAGGTTTCCTGCGGATGCTTCCACTTGCCGAGCTCGTCCAGCCAGGCATGGTGAAACTGCGGCCCGCGCAGCGATTCCGGATCTTCGGAGGAGAAAATCTGTGCCATCGCCCCGTTCGGCCAGACGAGCCTGCGGCGCGAGGCCTCGTAATCCGGCCGGAACCAGCCGGTGATGCGGGTGAGGCCGGAGGCCCCGTCCACCATCACCTCGCGAGCATCGCTGAGCGTTTCGGCAACGAGCGCGATGCGGAGATCGGTACGGGCGCCCGCGGATCGCGCCAGCGCCTGCACCCATTCCGCCCCTGCCCGCGTCTTGCCGGAACCGCGCCCGCCGAGCAGCAGCCATGTCCGCCAGTCACCCGGCGGCGGCAATTGATCGGCCCGTCCCACCAGGCGGAAATCGCGCGAAAGCCGGAAGAGCGCCGGCGCCGGGAGCGTGGCGGGCGAGAAAGGACCTTCCGGAGCCCGTAGGGGCTCAGACACGGGCGGTCCGGAAACCGCCGTCTGCGCGGCAAGTTCTTCTGCCAGCGCCGCAGTTTCCGGAAAGGCCGGCTGGACAAGTTCCCGTTCCGTGCGAATGCGCTTCATCGCGGCCTCATGCCTCCGAACCGCGGCCTGTGCCGTCTTGACCACCTTCTTCAGCAGCGCCTCCTCCCGCTTGCGGAGCGTGCGCTGGCTGAGCGACCCGACGGGGAGCCCCGGCCTTGCGCTCGTCAGCCGCCAATCCGGGCGCTTCGAAAATTCAGGCGGCAGCGTCATCGACTGAGGGGGCATTGCGCGGGTCTGCAGGGGTGATCGCCTCGACCGGCGGCGCACCCGCATGCAGCGCGGGCGTGAGGCCGAGTTCCCGGAGCCGCTGCTCGACGCGCGCGTCGAGCGCTTCCTCCACTCGCGCCTCGATGAGGGCGGAAACCTGCGAAAGTAGCGCCTCGTAGGCTTCCTGGCCCTGGGGCGCGGCTTCGATCTCGGCGCGGTCTCGGGCGAGCTGGCGTTCCAGCTGATCCACCTTCTCCAGCGTGCGCACGATGACCGACAGGCCCTCTACCGCTGTCTTGATGTCGCTGCGCGCCTGCTTGCCCTCCGCCTCCGGCTGGTCGTCGCCGGTGCGGCGGGAGGCGCCGTCGCGCAGCATCGCGAAGGTTTCGAACTGCCGGGCAAGCTCGACCCGCATGTCCGCCAGCATGTCGGAAACGGAGGCGATGGCGTCGGGATCGCCGGACTTGAACTCCAGCGCGACCGCTTCGAGCTGGCGGCCGAGCTCCTCCGCAGCGCCGCCTTCCGGCGCACCGTTCATCACGTCATCCGTCATGAGGAACTCCTGATGTGGAGAGGAAAGAGAGAAGGCTGCGAGGCGCAGTTCTCTGATCATGACAAGAAGCTACCAAACCACCGTCACGCTGTCAAGGATTATTTTCCTATCAATTTTAGATGTTGTCGAATAGCGCGTTTCGGTTGTGAATGAGAAGGCCCTTTATTACCCTTGAGCCCGTTTGGTTCCGCCGATCACAGCTTTGTCAGCCATGAAAATATTCGGAACCATCCCTCCAAAGCCGAGTTTCTACCCTGCGGAAACGTCAAACGCCGGACCTTCCGGGAGCGGCGGACAGACCTCCCAGTCCGCCCTCTGAACGGGCACCTGACCCATGCCGAGCCGTGCAGGCTTGATAGGTCATGTGCAATTATAACGTGCGTCAAGACCTCGAATAGGAGAAAATACCATGAAATTCCTGACCCAGAGCGTACTCGCCCTTTCGCTTCTCGCCGGTGCTGCCGTCCCGTCCTTCGCTGAGGATGCGACTGCCAACGGCACCATGGATGCGTCCAAGTGCACCACCACCGAACAGGGCACGGCCGCATCGACGGACGCCAACTGCCTGAACGCCCAGGACAAGAAGTCCGGCAATCCGGGTGGCGACTCTTCCGCTAGCTCGAATGCAGAAGCCGGCCAGGGTGGCGACACCAGCAACGCCAACGGCAATTCCGGCGAAGCTGGCGGCAACACCGGCAGTAACGGTGGCAATTCCAGCTCCAACTAAGCCTTCGGCCTAGTTTTGCAGAAGGGGCGGCTTCGGTTTCCGGAGCCGCCCTTTTCGCGTCCATCCGAACATGCGCTGCCCCGAAAAAGCCATGCTTGAGCGAAGCGAAGCGGAACCAAAGCGCACCCTGCCGTGTTGATGAAGCGAACAGTCAACACAGTCCGCTCAAGGAGCCTTACATGAATCGCATCATCTGGATCGTCGGCGCCATCGTCATCGTGCTCGCCATCCTCTCCTTCGCGGGCTTCCGCTGAGACTGTCCGGCCACGGGCCGGAACCAAATCACCGACCACCCCATTTCACCCCGGGCAGGGACCCGGAACCTGAGGAGAAAGACCATGAACCAGATCATTTGGCTTGTCGGCGCCGTCGTCATCGTGCTCGCCATCCTGTCCTTCTTCGGCCTGCGCTGAACCACCCTACGGCTCGCGCGCCGCAGACCGCATGCACAGCGC
>CAMFHT010000412.1 GCA_945952245.1 uncultured Rhizobium sp.
GCGCACCGGAGGCCCGCAAGCCCTCGTCCGCCTTCATGTCGGCGTTTTCGATCACCTCGTAGAACAGCTTGCCGAGTGCACCGACCGTATGCAGCGAGACGGCCGCGATCGCCGGCAAGGGCCCGAGTGAAAGGATGGCAAGGAAGAAGCCGGCCACGACCACTTCCGGAAATGCGCGCAGCACTTCCAGCAGGCGCCGAACGGAATTGCGGATGATCGGATTGGGCATCATGTTGCGGGCAGCGAGGAAGCTCAGGGCAAGTGCGACGACCGCGGAGATGACCGTCGAGAAGAGCGCGATGTTCAGCGTCTCGATCATCTTGTAGATATATTCCGGCATGTACAGAGAGCCGGTGAGGTAGACCCGCCCTTCTGGATAGTTGTAGCGGAAGCTGCCGTCGTCATAGGGCGAGGGCAGATCGAACAGCGCCCGGCCGATCTCCAGCCCGTCGCGCGGGATGAGTTCCCGGAAGAAATCGAAGAAATAGGGCAACCGGTCGAAGAATTTGCCGGCATTGGTGTCGTTCGCGAACCAGAGCGAGCCGACCGTTGCCGCGACAAGCAGCAGGACGCCAAGAACCGTATAAGCACGCCGCTTCGCGGCCATCTCCGCCCAATGGCGTTCAACCATCTTTGCGCCTTCGGAAAGGGGCTGAGATCTCGGGGTGAGGTCGGTGGGCATAGGCTTGGCTTCCACGCGTCGGGAGGCCCCTCCCCCGAACGAGAGGGAGGGGCTGATGGATCAGTCGTTAGCCGCCAACGGTTGCCTTGCGGGCTTCGATGATGGTCTTGTAGAAATCCGGGGTCACTTCGGTGAAGCTCTTGAAGTCGCCGCCTTCGATGGCCGAGAAGCAGGCCGGATCGGACTTCGGCAGGTCGAGCATGAACTGCTTGAACTTCGCCTTCATGTCGTCGTTGAGCGAGGTGCGCACGACCAGCGGGCCGTTCGGGATCATCGGCGAGCGCCACAGCTCGACGACGTCGTCCATGTTGAGGATGCCCTTGTCGACCATCTTCTTCAGGTTGCCGGAGGTGTAGCCGGTCTTGAAGTCGCCAACGCCCGAACCGAAGGTCGTGCCGGCATCGAAGGTGCCCTTCATGACTTCAAGGACGAGGTTTTCATGGCCGCCGCCGAAGCCGGTCGAGCCGAAGAATTCCTTGACCGGCATGCCGACGGCGTCCGGAAGCGTGACCAGCGGGACGAGGTAGCCGGACGTGCTGTCCGGATCGGCGAAGCCGAGCTTCTTGCCCTTCAGGTCTGCGACGGTCTTGAAGCCGGAGTCCTTGCGGGCAACCATCAGCGAGTAATAGCCCTTGGAGCCGTCGGTCTGGACGGTGGTCAGGATCGGCTCGACGGCATCGGCCTTTGCGAGAACGATCTTGGCATAACCGGAAGCGCCGAGTTCGGCGTAGTCGAGCGTGCCGCCCAGCAGGCCTTGGATCACGCCGTCATAATCGGCAGCCGGGAAAAGGGAAACCTTCTCGACACCGATGGCAGCAGGCAGTTTGTCGGCCAGGCACTGATAGCTGCGCAGGCGGTCGGCTTCGTTCTCGCCGCCCATGATGCCGATACGGAATTCCTTCAGGTCCTCGGCATGGGCAACGGCGGAAAGCGACAGCAGCGATACGGCTGCGAACAGGATCTTCTTCAACATGACAATACCTCTCCCTCGTCCGGTGCGTGCCGGATCGTATGGTGACTGAACGTGCTCGTGGTGCCCCTGACGCCGGGCCGGCGATCCGGCGGGGCGGTTAGAGCCCGGCCAGAACCAGCGGTTGAAGGCTGGCGGATGCTGCAGGCCGCGATGGCGCGGCCGTGAATTCGGGAAGGGCCGTCGACGTCATGCTCTCGTCGATCGCCTCTTTGCTGCCATAGATGGTTGTGATGGCATTTCCATCGAGCGCGCTGTCCGGTCCGTCGAACACGACCCGTCCGTCGGCCATGCCGATCACGCGCTGGCAATAGGCCCGTGCCGTATCCAGCGTATGAAGGTTCACGATGACGGTGATGCCCTCGCGCTCGTTGATGTCCTTCAGCGCTTCCATGACCACCTTGGCATTGAGCGGGTCGAGTGAAGCGATCGGCTCGTCGGCGAGCAGAACCTTGGGACGCTGCATCAGAGCTCGCGCGATCGCCACGCGCTGCTGCTGGCCGCCAGAGAGCGTGCCCGCCGCCTGCAGTGCCGCCTGGTCGATCCCAAGGCGCTCCAGCGCCGCGATCGCCTGCAGCCGCTCCTCCCGGCCGAAGAGGCCTAGCAGGTTCATGACGGCGGATCTCCCGTTCAGTCTGCCGAGCAGGACATTGGTGAGAACGTCGAGGCGCGGCACGAGGTTGAACTGCTGGAAGATCATGGCGCAGTCTCGCTGCCAGGCCCGCAGGCCTGCGCCCTTCAGCGCGCCGACATCGAGGTCGCCATACCGTATCTCGCCGCCGGAAACGGGTGCCAGACGGTTCAGCATGTGCAGGAGCGTCGACTTGCCGGCGCCGGAGCGGCCGATCACGCCGACCATCTGGCCCTGCGGGATGGACAGAGTAACATCATTGACGGCAGCCTTGCGACCAAAGCGGCAGGTGACGTTTCTGAGTTCAAACATGGGCTGGTCCCCGTTCCGGTTCGCAAGGCTTAATGCCAGGTTAAGACCATAGGCGTCTTGGTCTGTCATACTGCATGTTCGTGAAGGGTGAATGTCTGTTTCAAGACGGTTTTATTGCAGCCTTCCGGCATGGAGCTACTGAAGCTATGCCTATGTTTCAGCTGTACTTTTCCAGGAAGGCCGCCCCATCGAGCGCGCGGAAATCGCCAAGCCGCTCGCCCAATGTGTCATGATCCCAGTCCCACCATGACAACTTGTCGAAACCCTCTGCGATTTCCTTCGGAAAACGGTCACGAATGGGCTTGGCCGGCACGCCGCCTACGATCGTGTAGGGTTCGACGTCCCTTGAAACGACGGCACCCGCACCGATGACGGCGCCATTGCCGATCTTCACGCCGGGGAGAATGGTCGAGCCGTGGCCGATCCAGACGTCATGGCCGATGACGACGCGGTTCTCGCGCCGCCAGGCGAAGAAGTCCTGCTCCATGTCCTTGTCCGGCCAGTAATCGGAAGCGCGGTAGGTGAAGTGGTGCAGCGTCGCCCGCCAGGTCGGATGGTTCGTGGCGTTGATGCGGACATTGGCGGCGATGTTCGCGAACTTGCCGATCGTGGCGCACCACACCGAACCGTCCTGCATGATGTAGGAGTAA
>CAMFHT010000413.1 GCA_945952245.1 uncultured Rhizobium sp.
CGCTGCGCCGGCGGACCGTGCCACGGCAGGTGGCGGCTTTCGGGGGCGCGTAGGCTCCGCAGCTCGACGTCACTTGTTGGACGATGAAGCCGCCTATAAAACCGCCCAGCGGGACGAGACCGGCGCAAGGCCTCAGAGAAGCTCTTGGGCGCCCGTTAAGGGTTTGGTGACCATCGCCCTGGAATTCCCGCCGAAGGCTCATAGGCGAGCTTCTGAGGAGGTCGAATTTTCCAGGTTCGCCTCGTCCGCCCGCGGAAAGGGCCAGGAGCGGCGCAAACTTGCAGATCGTGCCTGCAAGCGCTATTTTGCCGAAGTGGACGGCGGATGTTGACCGCACCCGCCGCCCTTTGGCTACTAGATTAGAAATTGGACCCGGACAGCAGCTAGCCAGCCTGTCCGGGTTTTTCTAATCGTCACCGTGATGCTCAGCGGCAAAAGCCACATTGGATCACCTTCGGTTCGAGGGCGAGGCACTCGCCTTGCCTGGGGCGGCCCATTCCTCCCCAGCGCGCCGGCTGGCTGCGGCGCACACTGCTTCCGCCCTCGAATCTCTGAATTGACGCGGAGCTATCCGACCACAAATCCCGGCTTCGCGACATCGGGGATCGTCACGCCGTGGTGCTGCTGCATCGAGCGCACAAATCTGTCCCAGGCGCGCGCCGGCTCCTCGTCATCGAAGCAATCCAGGCACTGCGTTCCTGAGGCGAGCTGCTCGGGCCCGGTCTTGTGGACGTCGACCCCTCGGGGGGTGAAGCGGCCTATGCAGCAACCCGTCTGATCGTTCACCCAGACGCAGCGGCCATCCCAGGTGATTTCGAATTCGGGGGTCGCTTCGATCTCGTCTTCAAGCATCGTCACTCCGATCGCGGCAGCGTGTCGCGAAAATGCTGATGCTGCGGCCCGTCCAGCGATACGCCGGCGATGTTCTCGCAGGTTCGGACCATGAGGCGCAGCGCAATGTTGTTGCCTGGCCCCAGCTGGTTCATGAGCCATCCAACGCAGTGCGCCTCTTCTCCTGGCGCGTGCTCGTGGCAGGCCATGGCCACCATGGGGCCGTCGAGCTCGCGAACGGACGCCGGGGCCGCGATCGTCCGCGCGAGTGCGAGGTGTTGCTCCTCGCTGTAGCCGTCGGGGATTTCGTGCGGATCAGTTGAGACCTTCCATGGGCACTTCTCGCATTGCCGCAGCCGGCGGAGCTTCCACGTCATGGTGATAGGCGGTCCTTCGAATGGGCCGAAACTACAGCAGAATCGGCGCCGAAAAATCCATGGGGATTCCGTTTCCACCGATTGTCAGGCAAAAGGGAAAACCCGAAGTGCTTCGCGCTGCGTGACCGCCGGATGGATGGCAACGAACTCACTTTGACAGTCCCCTCCCCTCCCCTTCCGGATGGTGAGGCTCCACGCGCGCTGCCGGCGCATCTGGATGGGCTTGCGGAGCGCGCGCGCGGCTATGCCGAAGCCTCGAGCTCGGCGAACACCCGCCGTGCCTATGCGAGCGACTGGAAGCATTTTCTGAAGTGGTGCCGGCGCCAGCAGATCGAAGCCGCGCCGGATCCGCAGGTGGTCGGGCTCTATATCACCGCGCTTGCTTCGGGATCGGCCGCGCCCGGGCTGAAGGCCGCGGCCGTCAGCACGATCGAGCGAAAGCTCTCGGCACTGGCTTGGAATTTCCAGCAGCTCGGTCAGCGGCTGGACCGCGCGGATCGGCATATTGCCACGGTGCTTGCCGGTATCCGGAACACGCAAGGCCGCCCGCCAGTCCAGAAGGAGGCGGTTCTCGCTGACGACCTGGTGGCGATGCTTGAGATCCTGAACCGCGGCAGCCTCCGAGGCCTGCGCGATCGGGCTATTCTGCTCATTGGCTTCGCGGGTGGCTTGCGTCGTTCGGAAATCGTCGGGCTCGATGTCGGCCGAGACCAGACGGAGGATGGTCGAGGATGGGTCGAGATCAAGGACGAGGGCGTTCTCGTGTCGGTTCGAGGCAAGACCGGTTGGGGCACCGTCGAGATCGGCCGAGGATCTTCTGATACGACCTGCCCCGTTGTCGCGCTCAAGACCTGGCTCTCGCTGGGTAAGATTGCCCACGGCCCCATTTTCCGGCGCGTGCGAGGCGACGAACCCGGCGAGATTGGGAGCGAGAGACTGGGCGATCGCGAGGTCGCACGGCTGGTGAAGCGCGCTGCGCTGGCCGCCGGCGTTCGGGGTGATCTATCGGTCGGCGAGCGAGAGATGGCATTCGCGGGTCACTCGCTGCGCTCCGGCCTCGCCTCATCCGCCGAGGTCGACGAGCGCTATGTCCAGAAGCAGCTGCGGCACGCGTCTGCCGAAATGACCCGACGCTACCAGCGGCGGCGTGATCGCTTCCGGGTCAATCTGACCAAGGCGGCAGGGCTTTAGGAGCAGGTCCCCTGCCCTTCTCAGCATAATATCGAGCCAGAACAAGACCGGCGTCCTCCCTGGTTATCTGCGTCAATAAAAAATCACATGAAGTGGCTGAAATTTCACCAAATCTTCTCTCTCGCCACGGTCTTTACGGTGGGTTAAGAGTCCACGATTCAATGGGTTAGCGCTGCAACTAAAGTCGCAATAAAAAGGGAACGTGGCGTGCTGAGCAAATTAGGTGAAGCTCAAATCGATCTGACGTCCGAGGCCCGTAACCAGCTCCTCACTTCAGTGACGGATTTGTTCCTCCTCGATCCAAATCCGTCAGCTACGAGCAAAGAACATTTTGGCGAGATAGCCGTCGATACCGTAGCGGAATTGAAGGATGAATATCGCAGGGCGTTTTCTGAACGCGTTGCGGCGGTCCCGGTCCTTCCGCACAAGGTGGCGATGGCGCTCGGCGGAGACGTGAATCCCGAGGTTGCCCGCGCAGTCCTGATGATGTCTCCGGTTCTGACGGACGCAGACCTCGCGGCCTTCGCCCTTAGCCAGTCGCAGCAGCATCTGGCGGCGATCGCGGACCGCGCCGTTCTGTCGGAGCAGATCACCAGTGTTCTGGTCTCCCGCGGCGACGAGGTTGTCTTGCAGCGGGTTAGCGGCAACGAGGGCGCGCGTTTCTCGGACCCGGGCTTCAACGAGCTCCTTGCCCGGGGCGGCGAGGATCCGGCGGTCGCGACAAACCTCGCGCTCCGGTCCGACATGAGCAGCGAGCGGATGGACCGAGTCCTGAAGGTTGTCCAGGTACTGACCGAAGGCGGCAAGGCCGGCCCTTTTGCTACTCAGGCGATGCAGCAGCGCC
>CAMFHT010000414.1 GCA_945952245.1 uncultured Rhizobium sp.
CCATGTTCTGGGCGATCTGGCGAACGATGCGGTCGAGGCGCTCCTGTGGCTCGAGAGGCTCCGCCATCAATTCGCGGAGCCGCTTGAGCAGAACGCGTGGACCCGCAGACAGGTCTCTCATCGCGTATGCTCCTGATGTGTCATGCCAAGTGTCAGTCCCCATCCGGCGGCGTTTCAGCCACCGGCCCTCCCCTGAAGGAAATCAGGGTTGCAAATCAGCTTTTATCGAGACCGTAGCAGGAATGCAAAGTCCTGACAGCGAGTTCTGCATAGGCACCGTCGATCAGGATGGAAATCTTGATTTCCGACGTGGTGATCGCCTTGATGTTGATGCCCTTCTCGGCGAGCGCCCTGAAGGCGGAGGCAGCAACGCCGGCATGGCTGCGCATGCCGATGCCGATGACGGAAACCTTCACGAGACCGGTCTCGCTCTGAGCGACGTCGTAGCCGATCTTCTCCTTGTTGTCGGCCAGAACCTTCTTGGCCTTCTCCACGTCGCCGGAAGGCACGGTGAAGGTCATGTCGGTGCGCGAACCGTCCTCGGAGATGTTCTGCACGATCATGTCCACGTTGATGTGGGATTCGGCCAGCGGGCCGAAGATCGCGGCGGAAACGCCCGGCCGGTCGGCGAGACGGCGCAGCGAAATCTGGGCTTCATCCTTGGCATAGGCAATGCCGGTTACGACTTCCTGTTCCACGATCTCTTCCTCGTCACAAATCAGCGTCCCGGGCGGGTTGATCAGATCACCCATGCCCGGTGCATCGGGGTCTTCGAAACTGGAGCGCACGAAGGTGCGGACCTTGTGTACCATGGCGAGCTCGACCGAGCGCACCTGCAGGACCTTGGCGCCGAGCGAGGCCATTTCGAGCATTTCCTCGAAGGCGATCTTCTTCAGGCGGCGGGCCTTGGGCTCGATGCGCGGGTCGGTGGTGTAGACGCCGTCGACATCCGTATAGATGTCGCAGCGGTCGGCCTTGACGGCGGCGGCAATGGCAACAGCCGATGTGTCGGAACCGCCGCGGCCAAGCGTGGCCACGCGGTTGTCGGGGCCCAGGCCCTGGAAGCCGGCGACGACGGCCACCTGGCCCTCACCCATGCGGCGGATGATCTCGCCACCCTCGATTTCAAGGATGCGGGCAGCGCCATGGGCGTTGTCGGTGCGAATCGGGATCTGCCAGCCCTGCCACGAGCGGGCATTGATGCCCATGGACTGCAGCGCGATCGCAAGCAGGCCTGCCGTCACCAGTTCGCCGGAAGCGACGATCGCATCATATTCGCGGGCATCGTAGAAGGGGGTGTCGGCGCCGGTGACCTTCGGCATGTTCTGCACCCAGTCGACGAGTTCGTTGGTCTTGCCGGACATGGCGGAAACGACGACGGCAACTTCGTGGCCCGCATCGACTTCGCGTTTGACGTGGCGGGCGACATTGTGAATGCGTTCCAGATTGGCAACCGAGGTGCCGCCGAATTTCATCACGATGCGTGCCATAGGCTCATTCCAATGCAAGTGGCGCCGAAACGCCGGCCAAACAAACGGCGCCCGCAGGCGCCAGTCTCAAACCCCTGCCCTGCCACTCGGCATGGAAGTTGCGCGGTCTCTTATCGAAAACGGGGGGTTGGTGCAATGGGTGAACGGGTACGGAACGTCCATGCCGCACCGAAAAACATGGGCTCTTCAGCCCATTGCATCAGAGGTGTGTGTCAGTCGCGGCCGATGCCGTTGGTAACCTCGTTGAGGCGCACGAGAAGCTTGCGGTCGAAGCGGTTCTCCTGGGAGAACATCCAGCTGATCGCCTCGTCGCCCGTCCAGGCCTTCTTGTAGGGCCGCGTGCTGGTCAGGGCATCGAACACGTCGCAGATCGTGGAGATGCGCACATAGATGTCGAGTTCGCTCGCCATCAGGCCGCGCGGATAACCGCTGCCGTCGAGAAGCTCGTGATGGCCGCGGCAGACGTCGAGCACCATCGCCGGCATTTCCGGATAGGTGACGAGCCGCTGGTAGCCGAGTTCGGGATGGTTGCGCACGATCTGCCGCTCGACCGCCGTCAGCGGCCCCTGCTTGTTCAGGATGGTGTTCGGAATGAGCAGCTTGCCGAAATCGTGGAGAATGCCGGCAATACCGAGCATTTCGACCGTTTCCGCATCCATGCCGAGCGAGAGGCCGACGCCGGACATGAGCGCGCCCACGGCAAGCGAATGCATGAAGGTGCCTTCATCCTTCGTCTTGAGGCGGGTCAGCTCGGTCACGATCGCCGGGCTTTCCGCCATGCTCTCGACCATGTCCTTCGCCATCGGACGGAAGCTGTCGAAATCCTGCGCTTCACCGACGGCAAGCGCCATGAGGCTCGACTTCATCGCCTTGGTGGACTTGGCAATGGTCTCGCTGGCCTTCTGGCGCTTGCGCTCGTCTTTCGCAGAAGGCGCGCTGCTGCCCTCGCTGGCAAACAGGCCCTTGGCCGTGTTGACGACGACATATTCCCCGTTCGCAGCCCAGATGGCCTCGAGATCGGCATCGTGCTGAAGCACGAAACGACGCTTGTCGAACATCGTCTGCGGACATTCGACGGTCTCGACATACATGCCCTTGCGCAATTGTCTTTTCGGCATCCGGACGACGCTCATTGGTTTTCACAAATGGTTATGAGGTGATGAAACTAATACGGGTACCTTATGAGTCATATTCCTAACAAAGCGTATCCGGATGCGCTGCAACCCCTATGCAATGACGAATTAATTTGGGTGCATCTGGAGTTTAATTTATTAGAATTAATGTTATTACTTCATAATTCAGGCTTCGCGCAGTGATGTTGCGCGCCATTCTCGACGAAAGCCGTATATGGTAGAAGTTGTATGGCTGTGACAGGACCTCTCAACCGCGGCCGTTTGCCTCCATCTTGAACCAGAGCTCGAAGTCGGCGGCGCGCTGCGGATCGGTATTCTCGATCAACTCCTCGACCCCGAGACGGTTCGCCTCGCTGCCGAAAATGGAAAACATGTTGTCATCGGTCGGAAAGCGCAACATGTCCCCGTTGAGATAGAGGCGGTCCCTGCCATCTCCCGACCAGAGGCTATCCCCACGGAGCGTGATCCAGCCCTTGATGAAGCGTTCGTCGAAGACGGCCCCGAAGCTGAGGCCGAACCGGTGGTCGTGATAGCTTTCCAGAAATCGCTGCGACGTCTCGGATGGAAACCAGCGAAGGCCGTCCGGCTCCAGCGAAATCTTGCCGGTA
>CAMFHT010000415.1 GCA_945952245.1 uncultured Rhizobium sp.
TGAAGCTGGCGGACGACGAATCGATTGGACGTTCGCCAGCCCGCCCGATCTCCAATCAGGCCGCCCGCCTCGGTTCGATTTCCTGGGCAATGCGCCCGAAGGTCGTGTTCACCAGCCGCGTCTCGCGCTCGGTCAGCTTCTTCGACGCTCCGGGAAGATCGCGCACGTCGCTCACACCGGCCTTCGTCATCTTCCTCCGCCAGTAGGAGACCTTCTGCCGTTCGGCATCGGTCATTGCGCCCTCTGCGTCGATGGCGCGGCTGGGCTTGTCGATGACGATGCCGGGCACCTTCTCTATCCGACCACCAAGGCGGTCATGGAGATATTGGGCCTGATTGCGCGAGAACACGTAGATCACGACCGGGACCGATGAGGCGAAGTCGCGGAGGGCACAGCGCATCACGAACTGGTACATGGCGTTGTACTCCCGCCATTCCGTCAGTTCCTGCGCCGACATCCCGCAGACCTCCTTCAGGGTCGCGATCTCGAACTTGCTGGCCTTCATCGCGACGAACCACGCGACCCGCTTGTAATGCTGAAGATCGTTCCGGCCGTGGGCCTTGGGGCTGATGTGGTCGGCAAGATCGAGTTTGACCTTGGCCTTGAGCTTGTCGTTTGCGCTCCAAAGGACCGGCTCGTGACCGGCGTCCTGCTTCACCCAGCTACTCCAAGCGTCGAGCGGCATATCGCCCTCGCGGAAGCGGGTGATCGAGCTATCGCGATGATCCGAGACGTATTTGATGGTGACGCGATCGGCAGTCGGGATGATGCGTTTGCGGCGCTCGAAATCGATCCGCTCGAACTGGACATCCCATTTCTGTGACCACCCGCGCACCGTCACCGATTTCATCGCCTCGTCGCCGAGCAGGCGGACGGCGCTGAAGGGAGCGAGATTGAGCGGAGCCGTGATGGCGAAGAACTCCATGACGCCACTGTCGGAGGGGTTGTCCCATGCCGTCCGCTTTACCCAGACATGCGTGTTCGGCTTGTTCAGCATCACGCACAGGCCGTGATGTACCTTGTCATAGTCGTCAACGTCGGTAGTCCGCGCGAGATCGCGACCGACATTGGTCAGGCCAAGACTGTAGCAGTCGCCGTCGTCCGTTTCGGGCCGGACATAGCGGTGGAGAACCTCGGGGTGATGCTTTGGGTCGATGCGGTACAGTTGGAATACATCAGGCACCTCGTCGAAGACGATCTCACAGTCACCCCAACGCGACCAATCCATCTGCATGGCCCCGGCCTGCGTCACGAAGACGATGGCAGGCCGCCCGGCAGGCGCATTGTTGAGTTCCTCGCGAATGGCGAACAGTTGGAGCGCAATCCGCAGGTCGCGGTGCTGGCTGTGCGCCTCGCGGGTCAGAAACCGCATGGCGTCGAGGCGGCCCGCAATGGCGAAGAACTCCTGCCTGCGCTTCTCGATGTTCTCGATCTTGTCAACGACGTAGACCACCCGCGTCTTCTCGCGGGCGATGCGCTTTAGCTCATCGTGGGTCTTCCCTTCACCGCATTCGCCCTCCTTCACCTGGACGGTAACGCCGGTCTCGTCGCGCTCCAGGATCGGGCTCCAGGGCTCCTGCTTATCTTCGACGGGTAGGCTCATGATCCAGTCGATGAGTTCCGCCGCCTTCTGCTCGCCATGGCGCGTGATGAAGTAGCCGTTGGCGGTTGCGTCGATCTGGCGAAGGATATGATCCATCTCGCCCGAGGTAAGATCGCCGCTGGTCTTCGCCCACACCATGCCGAGGACCGAGCGCATGGTTTCCCAATGGCTCCCGTTCACAACACAGTCCCGATAGAAGTCCATCCAGGCCGGGCTGAAGATCGCCGGATTTCCGATCTCGACTTCCTCGCGGACAGTCATATCGGCCGGGCGGCGCTCGATCGCGGAGGACTGACCGCGTGACGGCGAGGGCTGGGAAGGCCGGGGTTGCTTCTGCGCGATGTAGGCCGTCCAGCTACCGGGATGCTGCTCCTGGAGGAGCGACTGCTGGGCCAGGGCGTCGTCCACGCTGAGCGGACCCGCGCGCAGGCGCTCCGTCACCGTCGCCGAGAACGGCGGAGCGAAGATGAAGTCGCCAGGGTCGTAGATCGAAAGGTCGGCCTGCTGCCCGAACGCCGTCCAGTTCAGCCAGACCGCGACGCGCAGCATCTCAGTACGTGTGAGGTCGCGGTCCGTGTCGATGACGACCCTAAATTTCGGCTTCTCGGCGGTATGGCTGAAGGTCGTGTACATGAAGTAGGAGCAGCCCAGCCCATCGAGTGCCGAGGCGACGGTCTGCATTGCGACCATGGGGCGGGCTGTGTCGCTGTTGTCCACGTCGGCGCAGAAGACGCTGAGGGTCTTGGCCTCTGCGGCTCCATTCCGCCAGGAGCCGAAACGGGTGAACTGCGCTCCCGTCTTCTGGCTTTTGAACGTGCGCTCGCTCGGCATGTAGAGCGTCGGCACCCAGCCGAAGGTCTCCATCTTGTCGGCCTGCGGGCGCTGGTAGCGGAGGTCGTTCAGCACGTGGTCGCGGACAGCCTCGAACGAGGGGAAATCGTCCGTCGAGGTGATTGCAGTCATGTCCAGGCGGGTCTGCCCTGCCTTGGCATCATAAGTGCGCGTGAGATCACTCACGCTGTAGGTCCTGATGGTCATTGAAAATTCCTAGAATAACGTATTAAGAAAGGTATTTAAGGCTTATATCGTCAGCCTATTCTCACGGAATCGCTGGCGTCAATTTATTTATCGCGTGAGATCCGTGAGGATTATTTTTGAGATCGGGCTGACCATCTGTCATAGCAGCAGGGCAACTACTGAAGATTCCGCCTATGACTTACATCTCAACGACCGCCCGCCGGAAAACCGTATCGCCCGTGCCCTCTCGCACCCTTTCGACAGTGATCGAGAAGCTCGCCAGCATCCACGATGGGAAGAAGGGGCAGACGATCCCCAACGAGGTCATGGCCCTCTACAGGGCGATCAACGCCACCGATCGTTTCCGGCCCCGCATGCTTCGCATCATCGTGCCGACTCTGCGCTCGTCCGTGCGGAAGGGGATCATGGCGCGCGAGGACCTGCTCGATGTCGTGCGCGACGAACTGGTTCAGGCGGCCGATCGGCTACCGGCACAACGCCTCGAAGACTGGCTTGCAGCGGATCAGCGCCGCAGCGCCTATATCTCGGCGCTACCCCCAGATCGTGTTTCGGCGCTTCGGGAAGGCTATGTGGCCGAGGC
>CAMFHT010000416.1 GCA_945952245.1 uncultured Rhizobium sp.
CTACACGTAAGGAGTCGTCGGCAGCGTCAGATGTGTATAAGAGACAGAAACCGAGCCGATCCCGAAGCTGATCCGCATCCTTGCCGAAGGGGAGGACGCCGAGACCCAGTTCGGCCAGGCCGCCAGCCAGTGCCCGTGCAGCTGGCTCACCCTTGGGCCGGGGCAGGGGCGTTTCCTCCAGAACGATCGCCCCGATCCGTGTCACGCGGCGGGCGCGGACTTGCCGGCTGTCCCGGTCGAACAGGGATTGTTCCTCGCGGATGACAAGTTCCGGCATGGCGGCCTCGATCCTGCCCCGATCGATTTCCGCTGCCGCAAGCACGCGCGCCTGCTGGGCACGGCCCGCGAGATCGGCGATGACGAGCATGGAGGAACCGGCGAGCCGATGGGCCTGCTCGATTTCGGCGCCACGCCCATTCGCCATCACGAACCGCCCGCGGCCGCCGCGCTGCAAGGCGATGCGGTCCGGGAAGGCGTGGAGCAGAAGATCGCCGGGCAGGGGTTCACCCGTCCGATGTCCTTGTGGTCCCGCAGCATCTGCCAGCCAGGCTGCGAGCTTTCGCGCGCCCGAGGCGCGCTCGCCGAGGTCCTGGCGAAACCGGCGCAGACGTTCTTCGAGATCCGTGTCATTGCCGCCCAGTCCCTGTTCGGTCAGGAGCATCGCGAGCTGCGCCGCATCGGCGGCATGTCCGTTCTTTGCCGCGGCGAGAACCATGGCCGCAAGCCGTGGCGGCAGCGCCATGGAGCGGATGCGTCTGCCATCCGCCGTCATAAGGCCCTTGGCGTCGAGCGCGCCGAGCTGGGTCAGAAGATGTCGCGCCTCCGCAAGCGCCGGTACCGGCGGCGGATCGATGAAGGAGAGGCTCGAGACATCCTGCACGCCCCAATGGGCGAGATCGAGCGCGAAGGCGGAGAGATCGCTCGCAAGGATTTGTGGCGGCGTAAAGGCGGGAAGAGCCGCTGTCTGACCCTGATGCCAGAGCCTGATCGCAATGCCCGGTTCGGTCCGCCCGGCACGCCCCGCGCGCTGGTCGGCCGAGGCGCGAGAAACCCTTACCGTCTCTAGCCTCGTGATCCCCGTCGACGGCTCGAAGACCGGCAGGCGTTGCAGGCCACTGTCGATCACGATCCGGACGCCATCGATGGTGATCGAGGTCTCGGCAATCGACGTCGCAAGCACGATCTTCCGGGTGCCGGGGGATGCAGGCTTGATCGCCGCATCCTGCTCCGTCTGGGACAGGTTGCCGAAGAGCGGAACCACCATGGTCTCGGGAGGCAAGCGCCCCTCGAGCCGCTCCATCGTTCGGCTGATCTCTGCCTGCCCGGGCAAAAAGGCGAGGATCGAGCCTTTTTCCTGGCGGTGCGAATCGGTGATCGCGCGGACCATGGCATCCTCGACCCGCTCTCCGGATGGCCGGTCCTGGTGGCGAATCTCGATCGGGAATGTTCGCCCCTGGCTTTCGACGACAGGTGCATCGCCCACCAATGCCGCCACTCTTTCGACATCGAGCGTTGCCGACATGACGAGCAGGCGCAGGTCTTCCCGCAACCCGGCCCGAACATCGAGCGCCAGCGCCAGCCCGAAGTCCGCATCGAGCGAACGCTCGTGGAACTCGTCGAAGAGAACGGCTGCCACGCCCGAAAGCTCGGGATCATCGAGGATCATCCGGGTGAAGACGCCCTCCGTGACGACCTCGATCACGGTTTCCCTCGAAATGCGCGTCTCTAGCCGCATGCGGTAGCCGACGCGGCCACCGACCTCTTCGCCGAGAAGGTTCGCCATGCGGGAGGCGGCGGCGCGTGCCGCGAGCCGCCGTGGTTCGAGCAGGATGATCTTGCCGCCCTTCCGCCAGGACGCATCGAGCAGGGCGAGCGGCACGAGCGTCGTCTTGCCCGCCCCGGGCGGTGCGGACAAGACGGCAAGACCGCGCTGATCGAGAGCCGCCTGTACATCTCCCAGCACCGCCCTGACGGGAAGGTCAGGCAATGTCAGCATCGCAGCCATCAGCGGAGGCTGGACTCATAGGCGAGGATCGCGCCTGCGAGATCTTCGAGCGCCGCGCCGACCGACTTGAACAGCGTGATATCGTGCGGGCCGCTCCGACCCCTGATGTTTCCGGAAATTAGATCGGCCAGTTCGCCCAGAACATGGTCCTTTCCGATTGCACCGGAGCGGAGCGGCTGGACGATGTCGCCGCCTTCGCTCAGCGCTCCTGCACGTGTGTCCACGAAGACGCGGGAGCGACGCACGGCCTCGTCGTCACTTTCCCGCATGGACGGCTTGAACGCACCGATGAGATCGAGATGCGCACCCGGCTTCAGCCATTCGCCGCGGATGAGCGGTTCGGAAGAAAGGGTTGCACAGGAAATGATGTCCGCCTGCCGCGCAGCCGTTTCGAGATCAGTCACCGCATGGGCGTCGAAGCCGAGCGCACGTGCCTCCTCGGCCGTCTTGTCCGCATTGGCTGCATTTCGTCCCCAGACGGAGAACTTGCGCAGCGGCCGCACGCTTGCATGCGCTTCCATGACGTTGAGCGACAGACGTCCGGTGCCGACCATCAGCATCGTCTCCGCATTCTCGTCGGCCAGGTGCCTGGCCGCGACTGCCGACGCCGCAGCCGTGCGCCGCGCTGTCAGCTCCGCACCGTCTATCACGGCAAGCAGTTCTCCGGTGGCACCGGATGAAAGGAGGTAACTGCCGAAGATCGCAGGCAGGCCACGCAGCTGGTTGTCGGGAAATACGCTGACCAGCTTCACGCCTATATATTCGCCTGGCACCCAGGCCGGCATGAGCAAGAGAGTGGCATCCCGCTCCCCGGGGACTTCGACGTCGTGGTGATGACGGACGGGCTGCACGCAGGGCGCCCTGAACATGCCCTCTACGGCATCGATGAGAGAACCCCAGGGGAGGGCGGCGCGGGTCTGGTCCGTGTCGAGTATCAGCATGATTGCTCCGAATGTCCTTTGTGTGCCTCTCTTCTAGCAAGTGAAGAGCGTGCTACGGTAGCCCCCGTTACGCCCCTTTCGCGCGGAACGCCTGTCAAAACTCCTATACGTTAAGGCCTAGAGGAACCCTTCCACACCGTTCAACCTTGAACCTGTATGGTTAATCCCCATTTAGGGTCTGTGGCGGGGGCCGTTTTGGTTGCGAGATTTGTGGCTGTCCGCTTTGCTTTCGAGATTTCGTAGAGATTTCATGGACTTGTCATTTTCTT
>CAMFHT010000417.1 GCA_945952245.1 uncultured Rhizobium sp.
CGACTTCACAAAGCAGAAGGCGGACGCGCCGGTGAAGATCGCCGCCGAGCAGGAAAATGCCGATTATTCCGGCATCATCATCCGCAAGGGCGAGCCGGAACTGCTGGAAGCGATCAACAAGGCGCTTGCCGACATAAAGGCCGACGGCACCTACCAGAAAATCTCCGACAAGTATTTCGGCCAGGACGTCTCGAAGTAACCTTTCGCCGCGTCTCAAGTGCCGAGAATGAACATGCCCGGGGCCATCCCGGGCATTTTTCGCAAGGACCCTAGCCGTGCCGCACTGGCTTCAACTGATGCTGGAATCGCTGCCGACCCTCATCTGGGCCGGCCTGCAGTTCACCGTTCCGCTCACCCTCATCTCCTTCGTACTCGGGCTCGCGCTCGGGCTTGCAACAGCGGTCGCGCGCCTGTTCGGGCCGATGCCGCTCGCGATGATCGCGCGCTTCTATGTCTGGGTGATCCGCGGCACGCCGCTTCTGGTGCAGCTCTTCGTCATCTTCTACGGTCTGCCGAGCGTCGGCATACTGATCGACGCCTTCCCGGCAGCAGTGATCGGCTTCACGCTGAACATCGGCGCCTATAGTTCGGAGATCATCCGCGCCGTCATCTCCTCCGTGCCCAAGGGCCAGTGGGAGGCTGCCTATTCGATCGGCATGACCTGGGGACAGGCCATGCGCCGCACCATCCTGCCGCAGGCAGCGCGGGTCGCGGTGCCGCCGCTCTCCAACACCTTCATCTCGCTCGTGAAGGATACCTCGCTCGCCGCGGCGATCACCGTGCCGGAACTCTTCCAGTCGGCGCAGCGCATCGTGGCGACGACCTACGAGCCGCTGATCCTCTATATCGAGGCGGCCCTGATCTATCTCGTCCTGAGCTCGGTGCTATCGCAGCTGCAGGTTCGGCTCGAAGCGCGTTTTGCCCGCTATGGCGGCATGATGGAGGCAAACCGATGATCGAACTCGACGCCATCGAGAAGCGCTTCGGCGAGGCCGTGATCCTCAAGGACGTGAGCATCACCATACCCGAGGGCAGCGTCACCGCGCTCGTCGGTCCCTCGGGAGGTGGTAAGAGCACGCTGCTCCGCTGCATCAACCTGCTCGAGATCCCGACCTCGGGCTCGATCCGCATCGGAACGGAGAGCCTTGCCTTCGCCCCCGGCCGCAAGCCCGGCTGGGCGGACATCCAGAAGATCCGCCGCCAGACGGGCATGGTGTTCCAGAACTTCCAGCTCTTCCCCCATCAGACCGCCCTCGGCAACGTGATGGAAGGCCTGCTGACCGTGCTGAAATGGCCACGCGACAAGGCGGAAGCCCGGGCCCGCGAACTGCTTGCCAAGGTGGACATGGCGCACAAGGCCGATGCCTGGCCCGCAACACTCTCGGGCGGCCAGCAGCAGCGGGTGGCGATCGCCCGCGCGCTCGCGCCCTCGCCGCGCGTGCTCCTCTGCGACGAGCCGACCTCGGCGCTGGATCCCGAGCTTTCGGCCGAGGTCGTCGAGGTTCTCGGCAAGCTGGCCAGCGAAGGGACCACCATGGTCATGGCCACCCATGACCTGAGACTCGCCTCCCGCATCGCCAACAATGTCGTCTTCCTGGAAGCCGGCAAGGTGGTGGAAAGCGGCAAGGCGGCCGAGCTCTTTGCCAATCCGCAGCACGAACGCACCCGCCGCTTCATTTCCTCCATTCATGCCGCACAGGTGCTAGAGCAGAATCCGTGAGATTGGGGCCTATCGCCGGAGACGGCGATTGGCTAGGTATCGGTCCGAATTCAGGAACGGAGCCCGCCATGAAGCCGCACGCCATCACCGAAGCCCCCGCGGACGCCGCTACCCGCAAGGCGGTGAAGCCGGTCATCTGCTATCCGGTGGAAGGCCTGCCGCGCCCGGATCTCGCCGCCTACCGCGCCATCCGTGACGACCTCGAGACCGTGGACCGGGTCATCGTGCCGCCGCGCGAGGCGGCCTGCTGGACGGTGCCATCGGGCCATTTCTTCCGCATCCATAGCGTGGAGGGGCCACAGGTGGGCGATCTCAACCTCTTCAACGCAAGCAATGTCGAAGAGCGGCTCTATACCGGCAAGACGCGGGCGCTGAACGGGACGCATGTGGGCCTTGGCGACCAGCTCTTCTCCAGCTTCCCCTATCTGCGCCCCATCGCCACCATCACGCATGACACCCTCGACTGGTATGGCTTCGACGAATTCGGCGGCTCGGTGCATGACGTGATCGGGACGCGCTGCGACCCCTACACGCACAATCTGCTCAGCCATGGCGGGCAGTATCACCACTGCTGCCATTCGAACCTCACCCGCGCCTTCGCCAGGGAAAGAGGCTTGTCGCCGAAGGAGGCGGAACGGCATATCCATGACGTGCTGAACGTCTTCATGTGCACCGGCTTCACCCGCGACACCGGCCAGTATTTCATGAAGGCGAGCCCCGTACGGCCCGGCGACTATCTGGAATTCTTCGCAGAAATCGATCTACTCGGCTGCATGTCCGCCTGCCCCGGCGGGGACTGCTCCTCCGAGCACTCCTCCGACAAGGTGGTTTGCCACCCGCTAGAGGTTGAAGTGCTGAAGCCGAAGCGGCTGCCCGCCGGCTGGGTGCCGCCTGCCGTCAACGGCTATGATGGAAGCCATGGCCTATGAGGTCATGAATACACGTTATTTTTGCAGCGTCATGCTTCTGACACAATCCATGATTATATCAACACTCATGGAACTTGCTGCTTGAGCGTCCCAACCCATTCGCGGAAGCTCGCAGGTTCCATAATCGCCTTCGCCTTTTGACCACGGATGTACTGGCACTGGTGTGAAAAGCGATGTGAGGAAGGTCGGTGCGGTTTCGCCCCGGCCTTTTTTGTTGTCTCCACGTCCCGTCCGCCGCGTCAGGCGGCTGCAGCCCGTTTCCCGAGCACTTCTGACACGATGCGGTCGAAGCGGTGGATCTCCTCGACCTTGTTGTAATGCACGAGCGAGACGCGGATCGCACCTGTTGCCATGGAAAGCCCGAGCCGGTTCATGAGCCGCGGTGCGAACATGTGACCGTCGCGCAGACCCACACCTCGCGCGCCCATTTCGGCGGCGAATTCCTGGGGCGTGATGCCCGGCAGGTTGAAGCAGATGGTCGGCACGCGCCGGTCGAGCTTCGCCTCGTCGGAAATGCCGTAGATCGTCGCGCCGTGCTTCTTCAGCACCGCGATCAT
>CAMFHT010000418.1 GCA_945952245.1 uncultured Rhizobium sp.
AAAAACCCGCGCGGGCTGGTCTGTGACCGTGCGGGTTACGTTCGTGAAGCGTTAATAAACGCAGGTGGAGTTCGCCGCTCCACCTGCACTTCAATTTAGCAGCTTCTCATGCCAATTCAAGATAAGCGCTCACGTGCGGATCACATAGTCCTTCAGAGTCGTTTCAATGACTTCCCAGGTTCCCTTGAAGCCGGGTCTCAGAACGAGGCGGTCGCCGGCCTTGAGCGTGACCGCTTCGCCGCCCTCTTCCGTGATGACGGAATGGCCGGAAAGGATGTGGAAATACTCCCATTCGTCATAGGCGATGCGCCACTTGCCCGGCGTGGATTGCCAGAGACCGGCATACAGCCCGCCGGATGCCTCTTCGAGGTTCCAGGTAGTGAACTCGGGATTGCCGGAGATAATCCGGTCCGCGGCCGGTGCGCCGATCTCGGGCGTCACGCCGGAATGATCGAACTTCAACAGATTTGACATGCACGCTCCATCAATGGACCGAGGCAGCCGGCTTGGCCCAACTGCCCCTTCAATGTCTCAGGTTCCGGCGAGCGCCTGCTCGATATCGGCGATGATTACGGCGCCATCCACCATGCCGATCGAGACGCGGACGACGTCGGGACCCGCACCGGCAGCCACCTGCTGCTCTTCGGTCAGCTGGCGGTGGGTGGTGGAAGCCGGGTGGATGACGAGCGAACGCGTGTCACCGATATTGGCGAGGTGCGAGAAGAGCTTCAGGCCCTGCACCAGGTTCTTGCCGGCCTCGTAGCCGCCCTTGACCCCGAAGGTGAACACGGCGCCCGCGCCCTTCGGCGAATAGCGCTGCTGCAGCGCATGGTTCGGATCGCTGTCCAGGCCCGCATAGGAGACCCAGGACACCTTGTCATGGCTCTTCAGCCACTTGGCGACGGCGAGCGCATTGTCGCAATGGCGCTGCATGCGCAGCGGCAGGGTTTCGATCCCGGTCAGAATCATGAAGGCATTGAAGGGCGAGATCGCGGGGCCGAAATCGCGCAGGCCGAGGACGCGGCAGGCGATGGCGAAGGCAAAGTTGCCGAAGGTCGCGTGCAGCACCATGCCGGCATATTCCGGACGCGGTGCCGACAGCATCGGATAATTGCCGGACTTCGACCAGTCGAACGTGCCGCCATCAACGATCACGCCGCCCATGGAATTGCCGTGGCCGCCCATGAACTTCGTGAGCGAGTGGATGACGATGTCGGCGCCATGCTCCAGCGGGCGGATGAGGTAGGGGCTTGCCATGGTGTTGTCGACGATGAGCGGCAGGCCGTGCTTCTTCGCGACGGCGGCGATCGCCTCGATGTCGACGAAGGTGCCGCCCGGATTGGCGAGGCTCTCGATGAAGATCGCGCGGGTGCGCTCGTCGATCTGGGCCTCGAAGCTTGCGGGATCGGAGGGGCTTGCCCAGCGCACCTGCCAGCCGAACGACTTGAAGGCATTGCCGAACTGGTTGATCGAGCCACCGTAAAGACGGTTCGCCGCGACGAAATTGTCGCCCGGCTGCATGATCGTGTGGAAGACGATGAGCTGCGCCGCATGGCCGGAGGAAACGGCAAGTGCCGCCGTGCCGCCCTCGAGCGCTGCCACGCGCTCTTCCAGAACGGCCTGTGTCGGGTTCATGATGCGGGTGTAGATGTTGCCGAACTGCTGCAGGCCGAAGAGAGCCGCGGCATGGTCGGAATCCTGGAAGACGAAGGACGTGGTCTGGTAGATCGGCGTCGCCCGCGCGCCGGTGGTGGGATCGGGCTGTGCACCGGCGTGTACGGCCAGAGTGTTGAAGCCAGGATTGTTGCTCGTCATTGGGACCTCCCGATTGTGTGTCGGGCGGGATCATAGCCCATCGTTTGCAATTGAAAATCGCAAATCAACGGCCCGGCGCGTTTTCCACGGCCCGTCCGGTTGATCCTGATCAAGGCGGCATGTGCGGTTGAACCTATCCTCCCGACATCGTGGAGGAAGAGACATGATCGCATCCGATGCACTGCCAGTGGAAAAACCTGACAGCACTGCCGCTGCGGAAATGCCGCACATGATGCTGTCGCTCGGCATCGACCCTGCTCTGCTGCAGCTGGACCACCCGGCCCTCTATGCCGGCATGGAAAGCGTCTGCGCCGGCTGCGGCTCGAAGGACGAATGCCGCAAGGATCTCGCTGAAGGTACTGCCGCCAGCCACTACATCAGCTATTGCGGCAATGCGGCGACGCTGAGCCTCATGAGCGACCGGCCTGACCTCGCCAGCCGTTGAGATTTGTCGTCAAAGGCCGAGCCGGGGAATCTCGATTGCCGGGCAATGGTTCATGACGACCTGCATGCCGGCAGCTTCCGCTGCCGAGGCTGCCCCGTCGTCGCGGACGCCGAGCTGGCTCCAGATCACCTTCGGGCGCGGCGAAAGCGCGATCGCCTCCTCCACCACGCCCGGAAGAGCATCGGAGGCGCGGAACACGTCGACCATGTCGACAGGCTCGGGAATGTCCGCAAGCGTCGCATGGACCGTCTGCCCGTGTATGGTCTTGCCGGCCTGACCCGGATTGACGGGAATGACCCTGTAGCCCTTTGAAAGAAGGAAGCCCATGACACGGTAGCTCGGCCTGTCCGGATTGGGCGAGGCGCCGGTGAGCGCGATGACCTTGGTTTCCCGAAGGATCTGCCTGAGATAATCGTCCGGATACTGATCATGGTTCATGGACTGTTCCTTTCGGGTACGGGTCAAGACTAGCCCTTTTCATCGGGGCCGCGAACCCCATTTTTGTATGGGGCCGGGTGTTTTCACCCAAACCGGCCCATGCTTTCTGACATAGGGATTGCCGCGATGACATCAACCGCCAAAACTCTCCTCCTGGCCTTGGCCGGGACGATTGCAGCATCGGGCGCCGTAGCCGAACCGCGCTACAATCCGCTCAAGATGCAATGCGCAGACGTGAAACAGGTCATCCGCGAAAACGGTGCGGTGACGCTGCGCTACATGTCGACCCGGGTCCGCAACCTGCCGCTCTATAATCGCTATGTGCGCAACACGAACTATTGCCCGAGCGGTCAGGTGGCGACGCCAGCCAACGTTCCGAGCGCCGACAATCCGCACTGCCCGGTCAACATCTGCGAGTACCGGTCCTACGACGACGATCGGATCATCATCGCGCCTTCGCCGAACTGATGCCGGCCGACCATGGCTTCCGCCTCGATGTCGAG